>NZ_JBNAFX010000039.1:0-37792 GCF_049800895.1 Leisingera sp. S232
CCCGCCGCCAAGGCGCGCAACGAGATACTGCGCGCTTCGCAACGCTTCGGCAGGGCGCTGTGGAAACGATGGAGTGGTTATCACATCCGAAGTCGCGTGGAGGCCAAAATGCTATGCCTCAAGGCATTCGGCGAACGCATCATGGCGAGGGACCCAGACAGACAAACCGCCGAAATCCACATCCGCATCGCTCTCATGAACCGATTCTCGGCCCTCGGCACCGCCGAGATCGTGTGTGATGGATGAATCCGCCGCGGAAAGGGGAAGCTCGTCCTCAAAACGAGTTGCGCAACAACGCCGATGGCGGGTGTAGAGATGGACATAAAACCGCTCAGCCAGATCTGCCTTGCGGGCAAATATTCCTGCAAAACTTTGCTGAACCGACTGGATATCCTGAGGTCTCATAACCTTGCCCCTGCAACTCATCGGCGGCTCGGGTGCAGGTCCGCGTCTGCAATGGCAGCCCTGCTCCGATGCCGGAAAACACCCCGATAGTGCTGCCAAAAAGCTAAGACTTTCCTGCCTGCGCCCCTTGGGAACAAAAAGACCCCCCGGCAGAACCGGGGGGCACGTGCACTCAAACCTTGCCGAGGGGGATCAGTTGACCGCTTTGGCCTCGATCTCGGCCCGGTTCGAGCGGGAGGAGGAGATTTCGATCCGGCGCGGTTTCAGCGCCTCCGGCACCTCGCGGTGCAGATCGATATGCAACATGCCGTTTTCATGGGCCGCACCGGTCACCCGGACATGGTCGGCCAGTGTAAAACGGCGTTCAAAGGCACGGGTGGCAATGCCGCGGTGCAGGAAGGTGCCGGTTTCGCCCTCCTCGGCCTTCCGTGCGGAAACGACCAATGCGTTTTCCCGCACCTCGACGTTCAAATCTTCGTCAGAAAAACCGGCAACAGCAATTGAAATACGGTAGCTGTCGGCGTCGGTCTTTTCGATATTGTAGGGCGGGTAGCTGGGCTGGGCAGCATCAGCGCTGAGCGCCCGGTCCATCAGGCTGGCAATCTGGTCAAAACCGATTGTGGCGCGGTGCAGCGGTGCAAAATCAAAAGTACGCATATATCTCATCCTCATAACTGAGCGATTTCAGGGGGCCTTCCCTGCAGGGACAGGCTGGGTGTTCCGGACCCCATTCAGCGGCAGCCCGGATAATCCTGAGATAAGAACGTGAAACGCACCTTCAAGAGGCCATCACTCACCTGCGCGCACAAATTTTGCACCACCTGCCGACCCGCCGCCACCGGCCCGGATCCGCTTGATCCGCCGGTCCGGCGCCGCCACCGAATTCCGGCGCAGCTGGGCCTTCAGCTCCGCCACCCGCTGCGGCAGTTTCATGCCAAAGGCCACTTGCTTGCCGCCATAGCTGCCGCCGCCGGACACCAGTGACAAAATCCGTCCGCGCCCGCCCACTTGCGAAAACACAGGCGCCCCGGAGGAACCGAAAGTGACATTGCAGTCAATCATCAGCACGTCTCTGTACTCGCTCATCAGGCTGCACTGGCGCTGGCGTGACAGCGCGTCGTCCCGGCCTTTGCCATAGGAAGTTACAGAGATGGCGCCGCCGTACTCCTCGCCTGAATGCAACGCAAAGGCATCCGCCTGACCGCTGAGAATTGGCTCTGCCAGACGGACCAGCGCTACATCGTGGCGGATGTTTTCCATATTCAGGCGGCGGCGCGGGTCATAGCCGGGGTGGGCCGCGATCTGCAGCGCCTGGCGGTCGGCAACCGCGATCCCATCGCGCAGCCCGGCCCGGAACCTGATCTGCTCTGCCGGGCGCAATCCGCCGTCATTGCTGTAAACACAATGCGCCGCCGTCAGCACCAGTTCCGGTGCAATCAGCGTGCCGGTGCAATAGCCCTGACCGTTCAGCTCCAGCCGCCCGACGGCCTCCCAGCCGAACAGGTCATCGCGATCTGTCAGGCGGCGCAGCCCGGTGTTCTGGGCCGCAGCACTTCCGGCACAGGCCAGGGCCGCAAGCCCCAGTATCAGCGCGCGCCAGGTCATTGCGATATGAATTTGGCACCAGAGGAGCCGCGCCCCTCGCCAACCTTCACCCGGCCGACGCCAGGCGGCAGCAGTCCACCAGTGGCAACCCCCGTCAACTGCGCCTGCAGCAAAGTCAGCTCCTCAGCCAGCGCTGAGCCCAGAGAGACCCTCTCGCCGCGCACCTCGGCTTTGGCCGAAATCACCGAAACAATCCGGGGAACCTCCCCTTCAAAAGAAAACACAGGCGCACCGGAAGAGCCGAAATCCACATCGCATGACATCACCAGCACCCCTTGCTGACGTGCCATCACCGCGCACACTTCCTGCAGGGACGGTGCTTCGGAGCGATCGTGGGCGTAAGAGACAACACCGATTTTCGCTCCTTTTCGCGGGCGCTCATCCGTCTCAAACGGCGTGACTGTCGTGTTACGGATCGGACGCTGCAGCTGCAGCAGGGCCAAGTCGTTGCGCACCCTGCCCGTGGAAAGGTCGCTGCCATAGACATAGGTCGGATGCTGCACAGCGCGTCGCACACTGCGGTAAGCCGACGCGCGCCCATTGCGCCAGCCGGCCAGAAACTCGATGGTTGCCGGATCAATTTGCTCACCGGTCTGGCTGTCGTAAAGGCAATGCGCGGCCGTCAGCACCAGATCCGGTGCAATCAGGGCGCCGGTGCAGACCCCCTCGCCGTTCACATCCAGCCGTCCGACCGCCTCCCACTGGCGCCCGGCATCCAGCGTATCCATGCGCTGAAGACCGCTGTCCTGCGCCATCGCTGCAACCGGCAATAGGGCCGCTAGCGCTGCCAGTATCCACTGCCTCACATTTATCTCCTGTTATCCACCGGCTGGGAGATTATTGATCTGTTCAGGCGAAATTACGGCAAGCCTGCGGTGAATGCAGCCCAATTCTTTTCGACCGCACCCTCAGCGCAGTACCGGCACCTGCGGCGCCTGTTTCCCCGGCGCGGTCAGTGCAGGCGGCTGCGGGCCGCCGGTGGCCCAGTCCAGCAGTTCCACCGTATGCACAATCGGTAAGGCGGTGCCTGAGCCGATCTGCATCATGCAGCCAATGTTGCCCGCAGCAATCAGATCCGGCTGTTTGGCCTCCAATGTCTTTACCTTGCGTGTCTTCAGCTGGGCGGAGATGTCCGGCTGCATCAGGTTGTAAGTACCGGCAGAACCGCAGCAAAGATGGCTGTCGGCAGGTTCCACCACCTTAAAACCCGCCCGTTTCAGCAGTGTTTTGGGGTGGGTCTTGACCTGCTGGCCGTGCTGCAGCGAACAGGCCGCATGATAGGCCACCGTCAGCCCGTTGTCCGCACCTTCCGGCAGCTCCAGCTGCATCAACAGTTCCGAGATATCCATCGCGATTGCAGACACCCGCGCGGCATCCGCTGCCAGGGGATCCTTGCGGAACATATGCCCGTAGTCCTTGACCGTGGTGCCACAGCCGGACGTGTTGATGACAATCGCATCCAGCCCCTGCCCATCCATCTCTGCCGCCCAGGCGCAGATGTTCCTGGCAGCCGTCGCATGGCTTTCTGCCTCACGCCCCATGTGGTGGGTCAACGCCCCGCAACAGCCTGCGCCCTTGGCCACCACCACCTCGCAGCCGAGCCGGGTCAGCAGGCGGATGGTCGCGTCATTGATATCCGTATTCAGTGCCTTCTGGGCACAGCCGGTCATCAGGGCAACCCGCTTCTTTTGCGGCTGAGTGGGCGCAAAGCTTTGCGGATCGTCATTGCGGCTGACCGGCGGGATGGATTTGGGCACCATATCCAACATCGCTCTGAGCCGCGCATCAGGCACCAGCCGCCTGAAGGGCCGCGCCAGTTTCGCGCCCAGCAGCGCCAACCGGAACCGGGTTGGATACGGCAGGATCCGGGCCAAAAGCCAGCGCAAGGCACGGTCGCTCCAGGGCCGGTCATAGTGTTTCTCGATATAGGCGCGGGCGTGATCCACCAGATGCATGTAATGCACACCCGAGGGACAGGTGGTCATGCAGGCAAGGCAACTGAGGCAGCGGTCGATATGCTTGACGGTTTTGGCGTCCGGCACCCGCTCATTTTCCAGCATATCCTTGATCAGATAGATCCGGCCGCGCGGACTGTCGAGTTCATCGCCCAGTACCTGATAGGTCGGACATGTGGCGGTGCAGAACCCGCAATGCACGCAAGAGCGCAGGATCTCGTTGGCGCGTTTGGTACCCGGGTCCTGCAGTTGCGTTTCTGTGAAGGTGGTTTGCATCAGATTACCTCAGAACTTCTTCCCAAAAGACCAGCAGCGTAGCTCCCAGCGGAATGCTGACGGCAAGAAAGAAAACGAAACGGAATATTCTGACTCCCCTGCTGCCGACAGCCGGCCAGGCTATGCGCGTCAGATGAAACAGACAGGCAGCGGCCCCGCCCCCGGCTGCAGATGCATAGAGAAAGGCCCGAAAGCCCTTGGCCATGGCATTCCCGGCAGCGTCACTGCCAGTCACGGGCGGCAGCATCTGATGCGCAGCCCAGATGGCAGCAGCCGCCGCCAGCCCCAGAAACACCCCTGCCCGCGCTTGCGGGACCAGCGCCAGAACTGCAAAGACTGGCACACCGGCCAGAAATAGCGCAATAAGGTCCATGTCCTATCCCATCAGTCCCGGATTGAGGATGCCCCGAGGATCAAACCCGCGTCGCAGCTTTTCGGAAAGTGCCGCCAGCGGGCCGGACTGCGGCTGAAACACCCCCAATCGGGCCCGTGTCTCGGCGCTCGCGCGTACTAAAGTGGCGTGGCCGGGCACCTCTGCCAGTTTCTGCCGGAAATCCACCCCCTCCGGCACCAGGCTCCAGATCAGCCCTCCACCCCAATCAACAACATGCTCGAATTCCCCCTGCCCGGTCACCTTGACCATATCCGTCGGTTTGACCGAAGTCCGCCACACGTCACCAGCCGTTCCATGAAACGGTTTAGCGTCGCGCAAAGACCGCCAAACCTGCGTGTTGCGTTCCGCCTCAATCATCTGTTCGTCAGGCCTCAAGTCTGCAAAGAGTTTCCGCAACGCCTTCAGCCGGTATTTTACCGAGTCTTCAAACCCCTCCACCCGAATAACTGTTTTTGATTTTGTACCGGACACCGGTGGCAGCCGGCCCGCGCCAGTGACGTCGTATGGCGATCTCAAAGCCTCGCAAAACACTTTCAAAGCTGCCGTCCACCCAAGCCCGTGCCAGACCAGCGTACCACTGCACTCAGGTTCAGGCAGCACCTTCAGCGACACGTCCGTCAGCACCCCCAACGTGCCATGGGCGCCGCACATCAGCTTTACCAGATCATAGCCGGTGACGTTCTTCATCACCCGGCCGCCATTCTTAACGGCCTGTCCGGAACCATCCACAAAGCGCACCCCCAGCAGGTGGTCGCGGGCCGCGCCGGCCTGAATGCGCCGAGGGCCGGACACATTGGCTGCAATCACCCCGCCAATGGTCGGCTCGCCATCGGCGCCCAACAGCCCGCGGTGGTCCATCGGCTCAAAGGCCAGCCGCTGGTTTTCCGCCGCCAGCAGCTTGTCCACCTCTGCCAGCGGCGTTCCGGATTTCACCACCAGCGTCAGCGCTCCGGGTTCATAAAGTTCAATCCCCGACAGCCCGGCGGTGCTCAGCACGTCCCCGCCGACGCCCAGCCCGCGGGTTCCGCCGCCCTGGATGCACAGCGGCCCCCGTGCACCCAAAATGATGTCCGCCAGCTCGGCCTCGTTCCCTGGTGTCAGCATCTTCATCTTTCCCGAAATACTCTGGGGTTTGGGGCAAAGCCCCAATCACTCTGCAGCCCGCACTACGCCACGGCGGCTCGCTGTCACCGAAAGCGGGAACACCTTGGCCGGGTTCAACAGCCACTTGGGGTCAAACACATCCTTGACCTTCAGCTGGGCCTCCAGGTCCGCCGCGTCATACTGATGCAACATCAGGTCACGTTTCTCGACCCCCACACCGTGCTCGCCGGTCAGACAGCCACCCGCCTCAACACACAGCTTCAGAATCTCCGCCCCAAAGGCCTCGCAGGTCTCCAGATCGCCGGGCCTGTTGGCATCAAACAGGATCAAAGGGTGCATATTGCCGTCGCCCGCGTGAAAGACATTGGCCACATCCAGCCCGAACTCCTTGCTCATCTCGCCGATCCGGCGCAGTACAAACGGCAATGAGGTCACCGGTATGGTGCCGTCCAGGCACATGTAGTCGTTGATCTGTCCCATGGCGCCAAAGGCCGACTTGCGGCCCAGCCAGATGCGGGCTGCCTCATCCGCATCACCGGCTTCGCGCAACTCGACCGGTTTGTGCGCGCGGGCAATCTCCGTGATCAGGCCCAGCTGATGTTCGATTTCCGCTTCGCTGCCCTCAACCTCTATGATCAGCAGCGCCTCGCACATCGGGTAGCCCGCCTTGGCAAAGGCTTCGCAGGCCTGGATACAAGGGCGGTCCATAAATTCAATGGCCACCGGCAGCACACCTGCCTTGATGATGTCGCTGACACAGGCACCGGCGACCTCGTTGCTGTCATAACCGATCAGCACCGGGCGCGCGCCCTCCGGCTTGCGCAGGATACGCAGGGTGGCCTCGGTCACCACTCCCAGCTGCCCTTCGCTGCCGCAGATGATCCCCAGCAGATCCAGACCGCCTGCATCCAGATGCGCGCCGCCGATCTCCACCACAGAGCCATCCATCATCACCATGGTCACGCCCAATAGATTGTTGGTGGTCACCCCGTATTTCAGGCAATGCGCGCCGCCGGAATTCATCGCGATATTGCCAGCTATGGCACAGGCCAGCTGCGAGGACGGGTCAGGCGCATAGAAGAAATCCTCTTCCTCCACGGCACCGGAAACACTCAGATTGGTGCGTCCGGTCTGCACCCGAATGACACGGTTTTCATAATCGGTTTCAAGAACTTCATTCATCCGCGCCACGCCCAGAATGACGCAATCCGCCGTCGGCAGCGCCCCGCCCGCCAGTGAGGTACCGGCCCCGCGCGGCACCACCGGCACGCCTTCCTCATGGCAGATGCGCAGCACGTCCGACACCTCCTGCGTGCTGCGCGGCAGCACCGCCAGCAGTGGCGGGCATCTGTAAGCCGTGAGCGCATCACATTCATAAGCGCGTGTTTCTGCCGCGTCCTGAATCACCGCATCAGACGGCAGAACAGCCAGCAGCCGTGCAGCCAGCGCCGACTTGCGGGCCAGAATGGCAGGATTCGGGGATGGCATCTCCATCAGGTTCTCCTCTTTGGTAAAATTATATTACCAATTTTTCCAATCTGGCAAGAGACGGTTTGCCGCGCTAGGGTCAGGCCATGATTTGGCTCGACCGACTGTCCCTGTTTTCCCTTTTTGATCTCGCAGCCCTGACCCTGCTGATTTCCACCTGGATGTGGATCGGCTGGCGGATCGAGACCCCGCCCGCAGGCAAGCCATCGGTGTCCTGGCTGATGGCGGATTTCCGGCGCGACTGGATGAAGCAAATGGTGGGGCGCGATCCGCGGATCTTTGATGCGCAGCTCATTGGCAATATGCGGCAGGGCACAGCCTTTTTCGCGTCAACTTCGATGATTGCCATCGGCGGCGGCCTCGCGCTCATCGGCAATACGGAACAGCTGGCGGGGGTTGCTCAGGACCTGATCCAGGACAGCGCTCCCGCCTTTGTCTGGGAGGTGAAAATCCTGGTGGTTCTGCTGTTCCTGTCCAATGCGTTCCTGAAATACGTCTGGGCGCACCGGCTGTTCGGCTATTGCTCGGTGCTGATGGCAGCGGTGCCGAACGATCCAGGCGACGCGCTGTCTTATCCGCGTGCGGCACAGGCCGCCGAGATCAGCATCACCGCCGCGCGCAGTTTCAACCGCGGCATGCGCGCAACCTATTTTGCATTGGCTGCGGTGGCCTGGCTGGCCGGCGCCGCAGCATTGGGCGGCGCAGTTCTGGTGACCTTCGCGGTGCTCTACCGGCGCGAGTTCGCCTCGCACTCCCGCACCATCCTTCTGCGCATCCCGCCCGCCAGCAAAGGGGACACGGTTTCGTGACTGCCTTTTGGCTTCTCCATGGATAAGGTGCCTTTATGAAACATCTGCTTCTCACCCTCGCACTCACCACCGCGGCCCTTCCTGCCCAGGCCGAAGAACCGGTGATCGAAAACGCCACCGCCCGCCAATCCGGCGAACACTGGACGTTCAGTGTGACCCTGTCACACCCTGATACCGGATGGGAGCATTACGCCGACGGCTGGCGGGTTCTGGACATGGGCGGCAATGAACTGGGCCTGCGCGTATTGGCGCATCCCCATGAACACGAACAGCCTTTCACCCGGTCCCTGAGCGGCGTGAAGATCCCTGCGGGCACAAGCCAAGTGCACATCCAGGCCCGTTGCCAGGTCGATGGCTGGGGCGAGACACTCTACACTCTCACCCTGCCCTGATTTCATCTTTCCAAAAATACTTAATCCTGCTGTCCGGCAGGCGGCTATGCCGCCGAGAGGGCAGCATGCGCCGCAAGGCGCATTCAAACCCGGTGATAGGGGCTTCCGGCCAGAATGGTCGCGGCACGGTAGATCTGCTCTGCCAACATCACCCGCACCAGCATATGCGGCCACACCATCTTGCCGAATGAGATCGAGAAATCAGCCTCTGCCCGGAGCGATGGATCTATTCCGTCCGCGCCTCCGATGATCAGCGCCAGATCCTGGCGGCCGCTGTCGCGCCAGCCTGCCAGCTTGTCTGCGAAATCAGGTGAGGAGATCACCTTGCCGCGCTCATCCAATGTGCAGATCACCGCCCCTTTGGGCAGCGCCTTGCGCAGCAGTGCTGCCTCGGCTGCCATGCCGCCGTTTTTCTTGTCCTCGATCTCAACCACCCGCGCGGGCCCAAGACCCAGCGCCCGGCCGCTGCGGTCAAAGCGGGTCAGATAATCATCAATAAGGGATTTTTCCGGGCCAGAACGCAGACGCCCGGCCGCACAGATATGCAGACGCATGAAAATTCCGAAGCAATCCGGCCCGCACCCATCGCGCGGGCCTGCATCAATTCAATCGCAGCCCAGACCGCAGGTCAGCCTTCGGCTGCGGGGGTCTCTGCAGCGCCGGCGGGCATCCACATTTTCTCGAGCTGATAAAACTCGCGCACTTCCGGGCGGAAGAGGTGGACGATAACATCGCCGGAGTCGATCAACACCCAGTCACCGGCACCTTTGCCTTCGGTCTTGCAGATGATGCCGTAATCCTGTTTCAGGCGGTCCATCAGCTTTTCCGACATGGCGGCGACCTGACGGGTCGAACGGCCGGACGCAATGACCATATAGTCGCCGATCTCAGTCTTGCCGCGCAGGTCGATCTGCACAACATCTTCGGCTTTGTCATCGCTGAGTGAGGAGAGAATCCGCTCCAGCAGCTGTTCGCTGGTGGGTTGGGACCGGGCGGCCATCACGGCTGCCCCATGAGCAGCGGCATCTGCCGCTTGAGGTACGGGTGACAGGACATAGTCCTCCTTACAACGCGCCGCCACGCCCCGGCGCCGGGCCTGTTAATAATGTAGCAACCAGGAGGTAAATTTTCAATGAAACCCCATCCTGACGACGCAAGCTCTGTGCTTTATCCGCCATTGTCCGCGGGTGCAACCCTTACCGGCAACGGGTCGTTCAGCATCCTGACTTCACGTTGCGGGAAGGGAATGGAGATGCCTTCAGCCTGGAACGCATCCCACAACGCCAAAAAGACAGCGCCGCGAATATTGGTGAGGCCGCCGGTAGGGTCGTCGATCCAGATCCGCAGCACGTAGTCCACGCTGCTGTCACCGAATCCGGTGACATGGCACACAGGCTTCTTGCCCGCAGACGTCAGCACCCGGGCAACCGCAGAGGCAGCCTCAATCGCAATCTTGCGCACCTTGTGCGGATCATCGCCGTAGCCGGTACCGAACCGCAAATCGAGCCGCACGTATTTGTCGGAATGGGACCAGTTCACCACCTGCGAGGTGATCAGATCCTCGTTGGGAATCAGATATTCGCGCCCGTCACGGGTCACAACAGAAACATAGCGGGCGCCCAGCGCGTTGATCCAGCCGAAGGTGTCGCCTAGCGAAATCACATCCCCCGGCTTGATCGATTTGTCCAGCAGGATGATCAGGCCTGACACCAGATTGGACACCACTTTTTGCAGGCCAAATCCCAGGCCGACACCAATCGCGCCAGACAGCACTGCCAGGCCTGTCAGATCAATGCCGATCGCCTTCAGCCCAATGAAGAATGCTCCGCCGAACAGCAGGATCTGCGCCAGCTTGGCGCCCAGAACCTGCATTGATGGCGAAATGTCCGGGTTGCTGCGAATGCGGTTCCCCGCCGCCGAGGAAATGACCCGTGCCAGCGTCAGCATCACTCCCAGAATGACAACGGCCTGGACCACCAGAAACAAAGAGATCCTGAGATCGCCGAAACTGATGGCAATACTGTCCAGCAGATGCACCGCATCTTGGGTAATGCCCAGAATACGCAGAGCAATCCAGGTCCAGGCACCGTATTTCACCAGGTTGCGCAGCAGCGGATTGCCAACCAATCGGGTGGCCAGCGCCACGATCAGCCAGGCCAGCGACAGGTTGGCAATGACTACAAGCAGCCGCGAGCGGCTGGGCCATGTCGCCTCCTGCATGATCAGGACCACTGTCCAGATCAGCAATACAAACAGAATGCCCCGTATCCGCTTGTGCAGCACCAGACCTGCCCGGATCCTCCAGCGCGGCCAGCCTTCCCGCGACCGCAGCCAATTGTGAAAGACCTTCTGAAGCGGCCGCGCAACAAGCGCCGCCAGCACAAACACCGCCAGCACAATCCCGGCCTGATAGGCGTTCCAGGGTCTCAGCAGCAGCTCAGCCCCCTCGTTGACCAATGCCCAAAGCCGCTGGCCTATTTCCAGCGCCCCAGCCGTGCTTTCTGCTATCGCGTCCCTGGGTAGTGTCTGCTCTTCCGGCTCCATTACGCCCCCGTTTTTTAACAGTGTGCCGCCCTGCCCGGTTTCGATCAAGCCGCCTTGGCAATATCGCCAGCAGCAGGTCAGTTTGCTATGCTGCGCGAAAACCGGAGGGGCAAATGGCTGAAACTGTCACGCAACCGCTGTGGATGCGCATTCTGATGTTTCTGGTGCCGGGGATATTTGTCCTGTTCGGCTTGATTGCCTTTCTCGACAACTGGCGGTTTGTGCGCCACGCCGAACCTGCCGAAGCCGAAATCCTGTCGGTCCGCTATGTCCACGGAACCCGCACCGACACTGTCACCAAACGCACGGTTGACGACGGCGACTATTACCCGACTGTCCGCTACCAGGATGCAGCCGGTGACTGGTGGCAGGCTGAAACTTTCTTGCCGGTTTTCTTCACGCCCGAAGTCGGCCAGACATTCGAGATCCTGTATCACAAGGAGCATCGCGGCTGGGTGCAGGAACGGCACGGGTTCTTCACCACCTGGATGATGCCGCTGATCATGGCCGGCCTGGGCATCGTCGGCGCCTTTGGCATGCGCTTTGCCCTGCGCTCGATGTCGCGCGCCGACGCCAGGCGGCAGACCAAGAAACAGGGCAGCGCCTGACCGCTGCCCGCCCCAGGGGCGCGACGCCTGCCGCCAGAGACGGCCCACCTGCCTGCACAGTTGCGGAATGCATCCTTTGAAACCCGGGCGCAGAGCTGAGAACGAATCTTGATTGCCGGCCCGCCGGGATGTATCTGACAGCCATGACCCTCGTATTGGCGCAAAAGATCGAACTGCAAGACCGCGCGCGGCTGCGCGAACGGTTCTTTGGCGCCGCCCGCACGGTCCTGGCGCGCCTATAAGGTGCCTGCCCAGCCCAAAGCCAGCACATCTAATACATATCGGGAGTGGACCCATGTCCCCCAAAACACTCTATGACAAGATCTGGGATGCGCATGTTGCGCATGAAGCAGAGGACGGCACCAGCCTGCTCTATATCGACCGCCACCTGGTCCACGAAGTGACCAGCCCGCAGGCTTTCGAAGGCCTGCGCATGACCGGCCGCAAGGTGCATGCGCCCGACAAGACCATCGCGGTGCCGGACCATAACGTCCCCACCACGCTCGACCGCGCCGACCCGGCCACTATGACCAAGGAAAGCCGTATCCAGGTTGAGGCGCTCGACAAGAACGCCCGCGAATTCGGCGTGCACTATTACCCGGTATCCGACGTCCGTCAGGGCATCGTGCATATCGTCGGCCCGGAAAACGGCTGGACCCTGCCCGGCATGACCGTGGTCTGCGGCGACAGCCACACCGCGACCCATGGTGCGTTCGGCGCATTGGCGCATGGCATTGGCACCTCTGAGGTAGAGCACGTGCTGGCCACCCAGACGCTGATCCAGAAGAAGTCCAAGAACATGAAGGTCGAAGTGACCGGCAAGCTGCGCCCGGGCGTCACCCCCAAGGACGTGACCCTGGCGATCATCGGCGAGACCGGCACCGGCGGCGGCACCGGCTATGTCATCGAGTATTGCGGCGAAGTTTTCCGCGACATGTCGATGGAAGGCCGCATGACCGTCTGCAACATGGCGATCGAAGGCGGCGCGCGCGCGGGTCTGGTGGCACCGGATGAAACCACGTTTGAATATGTGAAGGGCCGCACCCACGCGCCGAAAGGCGCCCAGTGGGAAGCCGCGCTGAACTGGTGGAAGACCCTCTTCACCGATGAAGGCGCCCATTTCGACAAGGTCGTCACCATCCGCGGCGAAGACATCGAGCCGGTTGTGACCTGGGGCACCTCGCCCGAGGACGTTCTGCCGATCACCGGTGTGGTTCCGGCGCCCGAAGATTTCGAAGGCGGCAAAGTCGAAGCGGCCCGCCGCTCGCTGGATTACATGGGTCTGACCCCGGGCCAGAAGCTGACCGACATCGAGATCGATACCGTCTTCATCGGCTCCTGCACCAACGGCCGCATCGAAGACATGCGCGCCGTGGCCGACGTAGTGAAGGGTAAGAAGATCAAGGATGGCATGCGCGCCATGATCGTTCCGGGCTCTGGCCTGGTGCGGGCGCAGGCCGAGGAAGAAGGCCTGGCCGCGATCTTTGAGGAAGCCGGTTTCGAGTGGCGCCTTGCAGGCTGCTCCATGTGTCTGGCGATGAACCCCGACCAATTGTCCGAAGGCGAACGTTGCGCTGCCACCTCGAACCGCAACTTCGAGGGGCGTCAAGGCTACAAGGGCCGCACCCACCTGGTGTCGCCTGCCATGGCCGCTGCCGCCGCGCTGACCGGCAAGCTGACGGATGTGCGCGAGCTGATCTGAGCCAAGGAGGCCTTCGATGCCGTCCAGCCCTTCCCTTCCCGCAGTCGCAAGCCTGTGGATCGGTGACAGCCTGAACTGGCTGCACGAACTGTCCTTGGCCAGTTTCGTGCAGCGCGGCCACGAGGTTGTGCTGTTCCACACCGGGCCTGTGGCGCCGCCGGTTCCGTCAGGTGTCCGCACCTGCCCTGCAGCCGAAGTCTGGGACCCCGCCTTGGCAGGGCATGGGGAGGCGCCGCCCTCAATGCTGTCGGATCTGTTCCGCCTTTATCTGCTGAAACAGACGGACATGATCTGGATCGACACGGATATGCTCTGCTGCCGGCCGCTGCCGGCTGCGGATTATTACGTCGGCTATGAGCCGACGCGGTCGATCAACGGCGCGGTTCTGCGGTTGCCAAAAGAGTCCGCAACACTGAACCACCTGCTGGACTGGTTCGAAGACCCCGAATTTGTGCCTCCGTGGCTTCACCGCCGCCTCCGCAAGGACGTGGAAGCCGCGCCGCCCGGCAAACGGCTGCTGACAGCCTTTGAGCTGCAGCGCCCATCGCTTGGCCCAAGGGCACTGGACTACACGCTGAACCTGACCGGCGAGGTCGAACATGTGCGCGAACCGGATGTGTTCTATCCAATCCGCGGGGTTCTGACCGACGTACTGTTCAGTGGCAGCTGCCAGGAAGATGGCTGGCGAACGGAAAACACTCTGGCCGTACATCTCTACGCATCCATGGTGCGTCGCTACCACAAGATGCACCGGCCTGAAAAACACAGCTTCATCGCGCGCCACGCGCAGGAGATCGGCTTTGATCTCAGCGGTTTGAAGCACCAGAAACAAGGAAATGAGTAATGGAAAAGTTCCAGAAACTGCAGGGTATTGCAGCCCCGATGCCGCTGGTGAACATCGACACCGACATGATCATCCCCAAAGTGTTCCTGAAATCCATTCAGCGCACCGGTTTTGGGAAAAACCTGTTCGACGAAATGCGCTATAACCGCGACGGCACCGAGATCGAGGATTTCGTGCTGAACAAGCCGCAGTACCGCGACGCAGAGATCCTGATTGCCGGCGACAACTTCGGCTGCGGCTCCTCGCGCGAGCATGCACCGTGGGCAATTGCCGATTTCGGCATCAAATGCATCGTGTCCACGTCTTTTGCCGACATCTTCTTCAACAACAGCTTCAAGAACGGCATCCTGCCAATCGTGCTGCCGCAGGAGCAGGTCAACATTCTGATGGCAGACGCGGAAAAAGGCGCCAATGCGCGTATGACCGTGGA
The DNA here is from genome assembly GCF_049800895.1 of Leisingera sp. S232. Classification (NCBI taxonomy): domain Bacteria; kingdom Pseudomonadati; phylum Pseudomonadota; class Alphaproteobacteria; order Rhodobacterales; family Roseobacteraceae; genus Leisingera; species Leisingera sp. S232. The sequence goes on from NZ_JBNAFX010000039.1 coordinate 14,557, forward strand.
TCTGGAAGCACAGGAAATCACCACTTCTGATGGTGAAGTGATCCCGTTCGAAGTGGATGCCTTCAAGAAGCACTGCCTGCTGAACGGTCTCGACGACATCGGCCTGACCATGGAAAAAGCCGACTCGATCAAGGCCTTCGAAGCAAAGGCTGCCCAAGAGCGCCCCTGGGTCTGATCTTTCTGGCTCCGCAGACACACATGAAGGCCGCCCTCTCCGGGCGGCTTTTCTTTTCCGCCAGATTCGCGCCGCATTTCTGCCGCAATTGCATATGCGCTACCACCTTGTAGCCCCTCCACAGCCGACCACAGCATCTGGTAGGCCAGCCGCCAACTCCCTCAATTTCAATCAGAACTCTGATGCAATCCCGCACCAGTACTGCCGGGAAAGTGCGCCCGCGCCTGTATCAGCCCCTTGAGCGGAAAGCTGCCTGCCGGCCACAATGGGGCAAAATTGAGGCAGAGCACTCCGGACCGTTAACCCGGGGGGCTTCAAATCCGGAAATCAGAGGCACAATGCCCATGCCGGTTTGAAGGGAAAAGAAACGTGTTTGCACGCATCACAGGCGCGGCGTTCCGCGGCATACTGGTGGCCATGCTGTTTGCGATGCCGACGCTGATTCTTCCGGCATCGGCCACCCAGTCGCCCGAGATCATCTTGTTCATTGCGCTGTTGGGCTCGGCCTTGGCCATCAGCGAATATGCGTCAAGCTTTCCCAGCTTCGTCGAATTCCGCAATGCACCGCCGATCAACCGGATGCGCTTTGCTGCGGCTGCGGCGGCGGTGGGCAGTCTAAGCCTGCTGGCAGCGCATCCACTGGCGCCGACCGGGCTGACCGCCCTGGTGGCGCGTCTGGGCGGCTGGCTTGGCGGCCAGCTCGACTTTGCCTATTCGCCCGTACAGATGACTGTGCTGATGATGCCGCCACAGGTACCAGAGACAGTGGTGCTTATGGTGCGCGATGCTGCCGGGCTGGTCAGTGCAGTTGCCGCAATTGCGATCATCGTCTTTGCACTGGCGATCCGGGTTGGCCATTGGCCGGTGGGCAGCGGCGCATTCAATGTCTGGGTGAACCTGCCACTGTTTGACCCAACCACTGGCGGCGATGTGGTGCAGCGCCTGCAGCGGGATGGCCGTATCAATATCGCAGGCGGAGTCCTTCTGCCTTTTGCCATGCCTGCCGCGGCCAAACTGGCGCCGGGGCTGGTGGATCTGGGCCTGTTGGCCGCGCCGCATATGCTGATCTGGGTGATCAGCGCCTGGGCGCTGGTGCCTGCTTCGATGATCATGCGGGGCATGGCCATGCTGCGAATTGCCGGGCTGATCGCGCAGAAACGGCGTGCCGCCTATGCCGCCCCTGAAGAGGTCTTGCAAACCGCATGAGGCAGCTGGCAGCCAGCGTGCTTTTCTTGGTCTTTGCCGCTGCTGCGGTCCGTGCAGACACCCTGCGCATCGCCACCTTCAACACTGAGCTGTCCCGTAGCGGCCCTGGCTTGCTGCTGCGCGATATCAAGCGCGGCAGCGACCCCCAAGTCGCCGCCGTCGCGGATGTTATTGCGGGCGCGCAACCTGATGTGCTGGCGCTGCAAGGCATTGACTGGGATTATGAGGGCCGGACGCTGGCGGCGCTTGCCGCCCAGCTGGCCGATCTTGGCCTCCACTACCCTTACCGCCTGGCACTGCAGCCCAACACCGGCCTGCCCCCCCCAAGCTTGGTGGATTTGGACGGTGACGGCAAAGCTGGCGGGCCGCGGGACAATCAGGGATACGGCCGTTTCCGCGGCCAGGGCGGCATGGCTGTTCTGTCGCGCCTGCCTATTGCTGCCACAGAGGTTCGCGACTTCTCTGCACTGTTGTGGACAGACTTGCCCGGCGCCCTGCTGCCGATACACCCTGACGGCAGCCCCTTCCCCACTGCCGCAGCTCAGTCGGTTCAGCGCCTGTCCTCTACAGCCCATTGGCTGGTGCCGCTGGAGCTGCCGGACGCTGGCAGGCTGACTCTTTTGACCTTTCATGCCACGCCCCCTCTGTTCGACGGCCCGGAAGACCGCAACGGCCGGCGCAATCACGACGAAATCCGCATGTGGCAGCTGCTGCTGGATGGTCAGCTGGGGCCTGTTCCCGACCATCCATTTGTCATCGCCGGTGATGCCAACCTTGACCCGGAACGCGGCAAAGGCCGACGCGAGGCGATCCGTGCGCTGCTGTCCGACCCGCGCCTCCAGGATCCGGGCCCGGACAGCCCGGCAGGCGGTACTGCAACCGTCTCGTGGCAGTCAGCTGGCCAGATGCGGGTGGACTATGTGCTGCCCTCCGCCGGGCTCACTGTCACCGCCAGCGGCGTTGTTTGGCCGGAGGCCCCGGACGCGCCTGCAGCGGTCGCCAGCCGCCACCGGCTGGTCTGGGTCGATTTGCTGCTGAACTAACCTTCCCCTGCACGACCCGCCCCTCTTCAATCTCCTTTATTTCCAAGGGGTGTTATTGACCCTGCGCCGCTGTCCAGCTACGCCCTTGCCAGCTGTTTTTTGGAGGATCCCCATGCCCAACCCATCGATTCTGATTCTGCCCGGCGACGGGATCGGCCCCGAAGTCATGACCGAGGTGCGCAAGATCATCACCTGGTTCGGCGGCAAGCGCGGCCTGCAGTTCGATGTGAGCGAGGATCTGGTCGGCGGCGCGGCCTATGACAAGCACGGCAAGCCGCTGGCGGATGAGACCATGGCAAAGGCACAGGAAGCGGACGCAGTGCTGCTGGGCGCCGTGGGCGGGCCTGCCTATGACGATCTGGATTTCTCGGTGAAACCCGAACGCGGCCTGCTGCGCCTGCGCAAGGAGATGGACCTTTTTTCGAACCTGCGCCCGGCCCAGTGCTTTGACGCGTTGGCGGATTTCTCCTCGCTGAAGAAGGACATCGTCGCCGGTCTCGACATCATGATCGTGCGCGAGCTGACATCCGGCGTCTACTTTGGCGAGCCGCGTGGCATCTTCGAAGAAGGCAACGAGCGCGTCGGCATCAACACGCAGCGTTATACCGAGAGCGAGATCGAGCGCGCAGCCCGCTCCGCATTTGAGCTGGCGATGCGCCGGGGCAAGAAGGTCTGCTCGATGGAGAAGGCCAATGTGATGGAATCCGGCATCCTGTGGCGCGAGGTTGTGACCCGCGTTTCTGCCGATTACCCGGAAGTCGCGCTGTCGCATATGTACGCCGACAACGGCGCCATGCAGCTGGTGCGCGCCCCCAAGCAGTTCGACGTGATCCTGACCGACAACCTGTTCGGGGACATCCTGTCCGACTGCGCCGCAATGCTGACCGGGTCCTTGGGCATGCTGCCCTCTGCCTCGCTGGGCGCACCGATGGAAAACGGCCGCCCCAAGGCGCTCTATGAACCCGTGCACGGCTCTGCCCCGGACATCGCAGGCCAGGGCAAGGCCAACCCGATTGCCTGCATCCTGAGCTTTGCCATGGCGCTGCGCTACAGCTTTGACCAGGGCGCCGAAGCCGACCGGCTGGAGGCTGCGGTCGAGAAGGTTTTGGCCGATGGCGTACGCACTGCAGACCTGCTGGCCAGCGCAGGCGTAGAGCCTGTCTCCACCAGCCAGATGGGCGACGCTGTGATTGCCGCACTGGACGCAAGTATCTGATTTTCCTATGTTAATCGGAAAGACTGCAAAGCCCCGCCCGGCCGCCGGCGCGGGGCTTTTTCGCGGCGCTTAGGCGGCTGCTGAGGGTGCAGAAAAGAAATCCTGAAAACCGCATCTTTCTGAGAAATCGCCCTTGTCAAACCCCGCGCCCTGAGCTATTTCGCCCACCACGGTCGGAGTGTAGCTCAGCCTGGTAGAGCACTGTCTTCGGGAGGCAGGGGTCGGAGGTTCGAATCCTCTCACTCCGACCAATTTGTTGATTAAGATCAATAAATTAAAAGCCAGGGCGCAGAGTTACCTCTGTGTTCAGCGTGCAAGAGTTGCACACTAGACTTCTCCCAATACGCCTCTTGTACCATTGCCCTCCAGAACCGCAGCATGCTGGGCTCTATGCACGCGCTCTTTCTTCGAGAGAAGCAAGGACAATAGCCAACACTTGCTTCCCACTGGTCAAATAGTTAGCACCGGCCCAATACACCGAAAAAGACGGAAGGTTGGCGCCTGCTTGAAGTGTAAAACTTCTGACAACGCAATGCAGAATGACATTTCGCCTTTCATGCCAATTCCTTGATGCGATATCCAGCCAGTGCACCCTGCCTAAAAGTAGACGATCCCCCAAGTACAGACTTAGGCGTAGTACAGATGGCATCTGGAACATCGTGTGGCGCGACCCAGAAAGCAGAAAGCGCATTCAAAAGAGTTGCAGCACGCGCACTGAGGGTGTCACGGCAAGAAGGCTGTCACTGTTTCTTTCAAGTGGTACGTTCGATGCCCCGATTGACGGTCGGATCGATTTCCTGCTGGACTTGTACCTTCATCACCTAAAGCGCAATTTCGCGATCAAGGCCTCGGTGCCATAGGAAACAAAAGTGGCTCGCCTAAAGAGCTTTCTAGGACCGGTAGACTGGCAGGAATTCTCGCAGTTGGGCGTCGGGAACCACATCGCTTCTGCGAGAATCTTGATGGACCTGCGCCGTTTTCGTTTCGGTGTATAACTCATGTTTGGCAGCGAGTTTTTCGAAAGCCACGGGTGATTTCCAGCGGATGGCCAACCGTCGCCCCGGCTTCCCCTTGTCTCAGGGCAAATGCAATCAGTTCGTCGCCGAATCGTTTCTTCGGCATCGGTACATTCCCTCTCTGGCCAGAATGTACCCAGGAATTCGCATTCCCTTCGGACCAGTTTCAGGCGGCAGGACCGCTCGGACATACCAAGATTGACAGCACAGTCAGATATCTTGGCGCCGAACTTGAAGACGCGCTATGCGTCGCCGGGCAAATCGACATTTGAACCATGTTGGCAGGCCCCACTTGCCGTTCGCCAATTGGAACCAGACCTAAATTCGTGCTGCAGCGGTGGTTTGAAACAAACCCAGTTCAAGAATTTCTGCGCCTCGACGAAACCTCTCTCTTTCACAGATTTTCTCGACCTTCGAATCGATGGCCGGATCGCCGTTGCTGGGTAAAATCAAAAAAATTTGATTGTTTGGTCAAAAAATGCTTCACTGCCGAAAAATGGGAGGGAACAATGAAAAATGCTTCACTAACAAGAAGAGCCGTGCTTGCGGTTTTCTTTGCTTGCGCGAGCTTGCTGAGCGCAGGTGCTGCCGTTGCCGAAAAGATCAAGGTTGCAGCAATCTATACGCTGCCCGTCGAGCAGCAATGGATCAGCCGGATCCACAAGGCTCTGAACGCCGCAGCCGAGCGTGGCGATATCGACTATGTCTTCTCGGAAAATGTGGCCAATACCGACTATGAGCGGGTGATGCGCGAGTATGCCGAACAGGGGCAGAAGCTGATCGTTGGTGAAGTGTTCGGACTTGAGCGCGCGGCGCGCAAGGTTGCAAAAGACTACCCTGAAACCGCCTTTCTGATGGGATCTTCCTTTGGGCCGGTTGCGCCGAACTTCTCGGTGTTCGACAACTGGATCCACGAGCCGTCCTACCTGTCCGGCATGGTTGCGGGTGCCGCGACGGAGTCGAATGTGATCGGCATGGTCGGGGGATATGCCATTCCCGAGGTGAACCGCCTGATGCATGCTTTTATGGATGGTGCGCGCGAAGTGAACCCGGATGTGAAATTCATCGTGAACTTCATCGACAGCTGGTATGATCCGCCAAAGGCCAAGGAAAGCGCATTTGCGATGATGGATGCGGGCGCGGACGTGATGTACGCCGAACGCTTTGGCGTATCCGACGCAGCCGTTGAACGCGGCGTGAAGGCGGTGGGCAACGTCATCGATACATCGGGCGACTATCCGGGCACTATCATGGCTTCGGCCCTTTGGCACATGGAAGCAACCATCGACAAGGCAGTTGCAAATGTGGCAGGCGGCAGCTTTGACGCTGCGGATTATGGCCAGTACAGTTTCATGGCCTATGGTGGCGGTTCACTGGTAATGGACGAAAGCCTTGTATCTGCTGAAACCGCGGCCGCCGTGAAGGCGCGTGAAGCCGAAATTCTGGATGGGCTGTTCCGTGTGAACGTGAACGATGCCCGCCCGGTTTCAGACAACTGATGGCAGAAGGGTCGGCATTTGCGCCGACCCTGTTTCCCATGACAAATTCCACGGTTCTAAGGCTCAACGGGCTGAGCAAACGTTTCGGCCCGGTTGTGGCAAATGACGACGTCAGCCTGACGCTGGCCAAAGGCGAAGTGCTTGCGCTGCTGGGTGAAAACGGCGCTGGCAAGACCACACTGATGAACATGCTGTTCGGCCACTACCTGCCGGACGCTGGCAGTGTCGAAGTAGCGGATGAAAACAGCGTGCTGCAGTCCCTGCCGCTGGGCCATCCGCAGGCGGCGCTGGCTGCCGGTGTGGGCATGGTGCATCAGCATTTTGCCCTGGCCGAGAACATCAATGCGCTGGACAACATCACCTTGGGATCAGAGCCCTTGCTGGCGCTGCGGCGCAACCGGCAGGCTGCGCGGTCCAAGATCGAGGGGATCATCGAACGCAGCGGTTTGAAGGCACCGCTGAACACGCCCGTTGGCAGGCTTTCGGTTGGCGAACGCCAGCGCGTGGAGATCCTGAAGGCGCTTTATCGCGACGCCCGGATACTGGTGCTGGACGAACCCACGGCAGTGCTGACGCCGCAGGAAGCGGACACGCTGTTTGAAAACATCAAAGCAATGACGCGGGAGGGGCTCTCGGTCATTTTCATCAGCCACAAACTGCGGGAGGTTCTGGCGTTCTCGGACCGGATCGCAGTGCTGCGGCACGGTCGGAAGGTCGGCGAGATGGCCACCGCTGATGCCGATGAGAAGGCAATCGCACGGATGATGGTCGGGGCGGATACGCCCAAGGTTGCCCGCACAGAAATGGCGCCGGGCGGGCCAGTCTTGAACCTGACGGAGGTTTCCGTCGCTGGACGTTCCAAGCGCGATACGCTGAAAGGCGTTGATCTCACAGTGCGCGCGCATGAGATCCTGGGCATTGCCGGGATTTCCGGCAACGGGCAAAGCGCGCTGGCCAATGTGATTTCCGGCCTGGCAGCGCCCAGTGCAGGGCATGTTCAGGTTGACGGCATTGAGGTTGCGAAACCCAGCCCGGCTGCCATGGTGAAGGCAGGTATCGGGCGCATCCCCGAGGACCGTCATCACGAAGGCATCGTTGGCGCCATGAGTGTCGCCGAGAACATGGTGATCGAACGGCTGGATGATCCGGAGGTGCAATCCCGCGGATTACTGCGCCGGGACGCCATTCGCGACAATGCAGAGCGGCTGACACAGGCCTATGACGTGCGCGGGCCGGGTGTTGCGGCGTCCTCTAGGCTGCTGTCCGGCGGCAATATCCAGAAGCTGATCCTGGCGCGAGTGTTTGAGCGCGCGCCCCGGCTGATCCTGGCCAACCAGCCGACACGCGGCCTGGACATGGGCGCCGCAGCTGAGGTGGGGCGGCGCCTGCTGGAAGCGCGGGAGCGCGGCGCGGGCGTGGTCCTGATTTCAGAGGACCTTGACGAAATCCTAGGTCTTGCGGACCGCATCATGGTGATCCGCGACGGCAACCTGGTAGAGGCAGGCAGCCACGACCGAGAAAAGATCGGGCTGATGATGGCAGGAGAACCCGCATGATCCGCATTGAACCGCGCGAGAACCCGTCCCGCGCCTTTGCTGTTGGGATTCCCATCCTGTCCGCTGTAATTTCTCTGGCCCTTGCCGCCATTCCCCTGCTGGCCGCCGGAGCCAACCCGATCACCGCCTATGGCGAGATGATCAGGGGCGTTTTCGGTTCTGTCTTTGCCCTGTCCGAGATGCTGACCCGTGCCACGCCGCTGATCTTCACAGGTCTTGCTGCTGCCTTGGCTTTTCGTGCCAAGCTGTGGAACATCGGGGCTGAGGGGCAGCTGTATCTTGGCGCCATGGCGGTTGTTGCCATCGGATCGGGATACCTGGACGCCCCGGGCTTTGTGCTGCTGCCGCTGATTATTCTGCTGGGCGCCGGCGCCGGTGCCGCAGGTATGATGGCGCCGACCTATTTGAAGGTCCGCTTCGGCGCTGACGAGGTTGTGACGACGCTCTTGTTGAACTTCATCATCCTGATCTTCCTTCAGATGATGCTGGAGGGCCCGCTGCAGGACCCCATGGGGCTGGGCTGGCCGCAATCGGCACCGATTCTGGATCAGGGCATGCTGCCGCCGCTAATGGAGCGGATGCGGGTGCATTCCGGGTTGATCATTGCACTTGTGTTGGCAGGGATTGCTCAGTTCATGCTGGCACGGTCCGTCTGGGGCTTCAAGCTGCGGGCAGTCGGGGAAAACGCCGCCGCTGCCCGCCATGCGGGGATCAATGTGAACCGGTCGCTGTTCGGGGTGGCCGCGATCTCTGGCGCTTTGGCCGGGCTGGCGGGTGTCAGCGAAGTTGCGGGGCTGAAAGGGTATCTGACTTCGGATCTGTCGCCGGGTTTTGGCTACACCGGCATTGTCGTGGCGATGCTGGCCGGGCTGTCACCCGTAGGTGTGGTGGTTGCTGCCTTGTTCATTGCCTCAGTGTTTGTGGGCGCCGACAGTATGAGCCGGGCGATGGGCGTGTCGTCCTTTCTGGCGGACCTCGTTGTCTCGATGTCACTGCTGTGCGTTCTGGTCGGCGGCTTTCTGGCGAAATACCGTATTCTACGCACCAAGGAAGTCGCATCATGATGGATCTTCTGAACATTCTCCTGAGCGAAAGCTTCTGGGCAGCTTCCTTACGTATTGCCACGCCACTGATTTTTGGCGTGTTGGGTGCCCTGATCTGCGAACGAGCAGGCATCCTGAACCTCGGGATCGAGGGGATTTTTGTTGTTGGCGCCATGTGCGGCTGGATGGCGGTCTGGCTGGGGGGCGGTCTGTGGGGCGGCGTTCTTGCCGCGGCGGCGGCGGGAGCGCTGTTTGGACTGCTGCATGCGGTGCTGACGGTTCCCCTGGGGCTTTCACAGCATGTATCCGGACTGGGGATTACCCTGTTTGCCACATCTGTCAGCTACTTCACCTACCGCACCGCCTTGCCCGATGTGTCCTCGCCGCCGCGGATCGAACCGTTCAGGGCTCTGGACATTCCGCTGCTGTCGGATCTGCCGTTTCTGGGACCGGTGCTGTTCCAGCAGACCGCGCTCACCTGGCTCGCGCTGCTGATGGTGGCCCTGGTCTGGTATGTCATGAACCGCACGGCTCTGGGTGTGGCAATCCAGGCGGTCGGAGACAATCCTGACAGCGTCGACGCGCAGGGGCTGTCGGTCTACGGCCTGCGTATCGGGGCGATTGTTGCCGGGTCAGCATTGATGGCGCTTGGCGGCGCCTTCCTGACCATGAGCGCCTTTGACGCCTTTTTCTTTGGCATGGTGAACGGTCGCGGATGGGTCTGTATCGCGCTGGTGATCTTTGCCAGCTGGCGGCCCGGCAAGGCATTGTTCGGCGCCTTGCTGTTCGGGGCGTTCGATGCGCTGCAGGTGCGCCTGCAGACGGAAATGGGTGCGCTGGTGCCCGGTCAGGTCTTCCTGATGGCCCCCTATATCCTGTCAATCATCGCGCTTGTCATCGCAGCCCGTTCTGCCGACTATCCGCGTGCGCTGCTGACCCCCTGGTTCAAGGGCCAGCGCTAACAATCCGCTTTGGGAAGGAGAACCTGATGTTTGACCTGATTGTCAGAAACGCCAGCCTGACGGACGGGCAAACGGGTGTCGATATCGCCTGCAAGGATGGCAGGATCGCCGCTGTCGAAGCCTCCATTACCGCTGAGGCCAAGGAGGTGATCGAGGCAGAGGGCTATCTGGTCACTCCACCATTTGTGGACCCGCATTTCCACATGGATGCAACGCTCTCGCTTGGCACGCCACGGATGAATGTGTCCGGCACGCTGCTGGAGGGCATCGCCCTGTGGGGAGAGCTGAAGCCGGTCCAGACAGTGGACGACATCATCGAGCGCGCGCTGCGCTACTGCGACTTGGCGGTTGCCAAGGGCATCGGCGCAATCCGCAGCCATGTGGATACCTGCGATGATGAGCTGAAGGGCGTTCAGGCGTTGCTGGAGGTGCGTGAAAAGGTGAAGGACTATCTGGATCTGCAGCTGGTTGCCTTCCCTCAGGACGGTGTGCTGCGTGATCCCGCAGCATTGGCGAACACCATCCGGGCCTTGGATATGGGAGTGGATGTCGTCGGCGGCATCCCCCATTTCGAACGCACCATGGCGGATGGCGCCGAAAGCGTCCGTCAACTGTGCAAAATCGCGGCAGACCGTGGCCTGATGGTGGATATGCACTGTGACGAAAGCGACGATCCCCACAGCCGCCACATCGAAACCTTGGCCTATGAGACCCAGCGCCTGGGTTTGCAGGGCCGTGTGGCCGGATCACATCTGACTTCAATGCATTCCATGGACAATTACTATGTGTCCAAACTGATCCCTCTGATCGCCGAAGCCGGAGTTCACGCAATCCCGAACCCGCTGATCAATATCATGCTGCAGGGCCGTCACGACACCTATCCCAAACGCCGCGGACAGACGCGGGTTCGCGAGTTGCGCGATGCGGGGATTGCGGTTGGCTTCGGGTCCGATTGCGTAATGGACCCTTGGTATTCGCTGGGCAAGGCGGACATGCTGGACGTGGCTTTCATGGGGTTGCATGTGGGGCAACTTTCGAGCCGTGATGATATGAGCTGGTGCTTTGACGCCGTAACAGAGAATTCCGCGCGGATCATGGGATTGCAGGGATACGGGGTCGCAAAGGGGAAAGACGCGAATTTCGTGTTGCTGCAGGCGCAGGACAAGATAGACGCCATACGCTTGCGGGCGCATAGGATAGCTGTCATTCGTGCGGGACAAGTGGTTTCCCGGTCTACACAAGTGGTGCATGAGATCACCAAACCAGGTGAGGCCGCTCGGGTTCTCAATGAAACGCAGATCGTGGATGGAATGAAGAACTGACCTGCGCCGGTTGGTAAGGGATGACAGCTTCGTCCGGCGCCTGGCCTGTCGCGCCATTTGGCTGCGAAAGCACGATTTCAGTTTGCTGCAAGTCAACGTCCACGAACGATTGGTACGGCGACATGCGCTGCATCGTGGCAATGAATACGGGCGCCTTTTTCTGGCCGACAGAGGCTGAACTGTTCTGAAGACAGGGCAAACCGACACACTCTGCGCGCCGCCGCCGGGTCTCCATTCCTGTCGGCGAACGGACCGCCTTAATCGGACTTCATCGCTGTGCGTTTCAGCTGTTTCCACAGCACATCCAGCGTCTTCTTGCAGTCACGCGGATCGCGGTAAAGGCGGATTTCCAGATCAGTGGCCAGCCGTTCATCTACAATCGCAAACCGGCCCGCGTTGATTTCCTGGCGGCACAGGCTCAACGGCAGCCAGCCCATGCCGAACCCTTCCTGAATCATCGCCTTGACACTATTGGCCAGCGCGTTCTGGTTGACGATAAACACCTTTTGGTCAGGTAGCAGCCGCGTCAGGGCAAATTCCTGCACCGAACGCAGCGCAGATACAGCACCATAAGAAAGCAAAGGCACCGCGTCTTTGCTGCCGGGTTTGAAAGCAAACTCCGGAGCCCCATCCGTGGTGGTGCGCGAGACCGGCACATAGCGGTCCGTGGACAGCGTCAGATACTCGAAGTTGGCGACTTCCAATGGCCCCAGAAAGTCCATCGAAGGGTGCCAATACGTCAGGATCACGTCGCAGTACCCCTGCTGCAGCGCACTGACGAACTGATCAGCTGCCCAGGACGTGGAGTTCAGGTCGGTATCCACCCCACCCTCGCTGGCCAGGGGCGCAATCAGGGTCTTGTAATGGGTCATATACAGCGACTGCGATGCAGCGAAGCGGATCACGTTTTCAGCCGCCGCATCAATGGTCTGGCAGCGTTCGATGGTTTCCTCGTAGGTGCGCAGCATGATGCGCGACTGTGACAGGAACACCTCCCCTGCCGGGGTCAGTGTCAGCGGCAGCGTTTCACGGTTGATCAGCCGCACACCGATATCATTCTCCAGCGCCCGGATGCGGCGGGAGAAGGCCGGCTGGCTGACATTCCGTTCTTCAGCCGCGCGCGAGAAATTCTTGCACGCGACCAGGGCCTCGAAATCTTTGAGCCAGATGATGTCCAACTGAGCGTCCTGCCTTAACCGGCAGCCACTGCTTCCAGCCTGTCTTCTTCGACAGCGTGGCACGCAACTGTGCTGCCGTCGGGCTGGTGAATGGCTTTGGGCTTTTCACTTTTGCATCGTGTGTCCGCAAAAGCGCAGCGGCTTTGGAACGGGCAGCCTTGCGGCAGGTTGATCGGCGTCGGAATCTCACCTTTGAGGCGGATATGGTTCGGCCGGTCGTCCTTCAGTTGCGGCACTGCGGACAGCAAGGCCCGAGTATAGGGGTGTTTGGGGTTGGAGAACAATGTCTGCGTGTCTGCCACCTCACAAACCGACCCAAGGTAAAGCACTGCAACGCGGGTGCCGAAATGCTCCACCACGCTCAGATCGTGGGTGATGAACAGATAGGTAAGGCCGCGGCTTTCCTTGGCCTCCAGCATCAGGTTCAGCACCTGCGCCTGGATTGAGACATCCAGGGCGCTGATCGGCTCATCCGCGATGATGAACTCTGGGTCCACAGTCAAGGCGCGGGCAATGGCGATCCGCTGGCGCTGGCCGCCGGAGAATTCATGCGGGTAGCGTTTCGCCCAGCTGGGATCGACGCCAACCGACATCATCACCTCAGTCACCTTGTCGCGCACCTCGCCCGCCGAGACGCCGGGATTGTGATGGCGCACCGGTTCTTCCAGCGCCTGCCGGATGGTCATACGCGGGTTGAGCGAGGCGTAGGGATTCTGGAAGATCATCTGGATCTTCTTGCGCAGGGGCTGCATGCCAGCGCGCGACAGGTTGTCGATACGCTGGCCGCCATAGCGGATCTCGCCAGCTGATGGGGTCAGCAGCCCTGCCACCAGCCGCGCCACGGTGGATTTGCCGCAGCCGGATTCACCCACGATGCACAACGCCTCGCCCTTGCGGGCTTCCAGCGAAATATTGTTCACCGCATGGACTGAACGGCTTTCGCGTACGATCCTGCCTTGCTTGAATTTCAACGTTTCGAGAAAGCCCTGATCAAGGTCGAACCGTTTTTCCAGGTTCTGGATCTCCAGCAATGGGCGGTCTGTGTTTGCGTCACTCATGCCTGGGCCTCCTGACGGTCTTCATCGCTGTTCAGGCGCTGCACCTCGTGGCAGGCCACCTCAACCTTGCCGTAATGCTCGGTTTCGGGCACCCGGCTGCGGCAAAAGTCGGTTGCATATTTGCAGCGCGGGTTGAAAGCACAGCCGGCAGGAATGCTGACCAGCCCTGGCATGTTGCCCGGGATCTGCTTCAGCCGCTGGCCTGGCAGGGTCTGCTGCGGCAGCGCATTTATCAGCCCCTGAGTATAGGGGTGCTGCGGATCATTGATGATCTCGCGGGTGCGCCCGGATTCAATGATCCGGCCGGCATACATCACCAGCGTGCGTTCGGTCATCTGGCTGACCACACCCAGGTCGTGGGTGATCAAGATCAACCCCACCTGATTGGACTGGCACAGCTCCAGCATCAGCTCCATGATGTCTGCCTGAATAGTCACATCCAGCGCAGTGGTCGGCTCATCGGCGATGATCAGTTGCGGGTCCAAAAGCAGCGCAATCGCAATGATGATCCGCTGGCGCATACCGCCAGACAGCTCGTGCGGATACTGCTCCAACCGCTCTTCCGGCGACGGGATATAGACTTCACGCAGCTTGACGATGGCAATCTGGCGCGCCTCTTCGCGGCTCAGCTTGCGATGCGCCATCAGGGTTTCGATCATCTGCTGGCCGATGGTCAGGACCGGGTTCAGCGTCACCATCGGGTCCTGAAAGATCATCGCCATCCGGTTGCCGCGCAGATTGCGCAGCTTCTTGTTGTTCATCTGAACAACATCTTCGCCATCAAACAGGATCTTGCCGCTGTCGATATAGCCCGGGCGGCTCAGCAGGTTCATCAGCGAGAACCCGGTGATCGACTTACCCGCGCCGCTTTCGCCGACGATGCCAAGGCGTTCGCCCTTGGCCAGATCAAAGGAGATGCCGTTGAGGGCAGTAACCGTCTGGTCGCGCATGGCGAATTTGACGGTGAGGTCGCGAACGGAAAGTAGGCTCATCGCGTTACCCCTTGTAAAGTTTCGGGTTCAGGACGTCGCGCATCCAGTCGCCCAGCAGGTTGATGACAAGGACCAGCACCACCAGCACCACCCCCGGAATGGCGGTGATCCACCAGCTGCCGGAAAAGATGTAGTCGAAGCCGGAGGAGATCAGCGAGCCCAGCGACGGCTGGCTTGGCGGCATGCCCAGCCCCAGGAAGCTGAGCGACGCCTCGGAGATGATCGCATTGGCGACCTGCACAGTGGAGATCACAAAGATCGGCGACAATGAGTTCGGCAGGATATGCCGCACCATGATCCGCATTGGACCAAAGCCAAGCACGCGGGCGCTGTCGACATATTCCTTCTTCTTCTCGGCCAGAACGGTGGCGCGCACGGTGCGGGCATATTGCGGCCATTCCGCCACCCCGATCACGGCGATCAGGAACACCACCGCATATTTGTTGAAGGTGTCCGTGCCGAACATCGCCTGGGTCACGGCCAGAAAGATGATCGCCACCATCAATGTCGAGAACGACAGCTGTATGTCCGCAAGCCGCATCAGGAGACTGTCCAGCCGACCGCCGACATACCCGGCGATCAGGCCGATGGAAATGCCCAGGAATGCCTGCAGTGCCACAGCGCAGATACCGATCAGCAGCGACAGGCGGGTGCCATAAAGGATCGTCGACCACAGATCCCGGCCCTGGTCGTCAGTGCCTAGAATAAACCCCGGCAGCGACCCGTTGATCCAAGCGGGCGGATATTCGGAATTCATGATATCAATCTGCGCCGGATCATAGGGATCGTAAGGCGCAATAAGCGGCGCCAGAAAGGAAGCCACGGCAATCAGCAGGAATACAATCATGCTGACCACGGCCACCGGGTTGCGGCGGAAACTGTAGCCCATGTTGGAATTCCAGGCTCTGGACCAGCGGGAAGGCTCAGATTTCGGGTTCAGCGTTTCAGTGCTCATGCGCCCATCCTCGCGATGTTTACGGTCGGGTTCACCAACCCGTAGATCAGGTCAACGATGGTGTTGGTGACCACAAAGATAAAGCCGACAACAATCAGATATGCCACGATCAGCGGGGTATCGACGCGGTTCACTGCCTCAAGGAACATGAACCCCATTCCCGGCCACTGGAACACTGTCTCCGTCAGGATCGTATAAGCCACCATAGTGCCGATCTGCACACCGCCCACTGTGATCACCGGCAAGAGCGTGTTCTTCAGCGCATGCACAAAGTAGATCCGCCACGGGTTGATGCCCTTGGCCTTGGCGTATTTCACATATTCAGATTGCAGCACTTCCATCATTTCAGCCCGGATCAGGCGGACAAACAGCGGCAGCATGATCGAGGCCAGTGCAATCGACGGCAGAATGATGTGCAGCCAGCCGTCAGCGGTGGCAAAATTGGTTTGCCAATACCCCCAGACCTGCACGGTCTCGCCGCGCCCATAAGAGGGAAGCCAGCCGTATTCCACCGAGAAGACAAAGATCATCAGGATCGCGGTCAGGAACACCGGGATCGAGATGCCGACAATTGACAGCCCCATGATGATGCGGCTCAGGATACTGTCCGGTTTGATCGCGGTATAAACGCCCAGCGGCACCGACAAGCCAACGATGATCAGCGTCGCGCCGAACACCAGTTCCAGCGTGGCGGGCAATTTCTTCAGGATCACGTCCAGCGCCGGCTCCTTGAAGAAGTAGGACGTACCCAGGTCGCCCTGCAGCGCATTGCCTGCAAACCGCAGGTATTGCGTCACGAAGCTGTCGTTCAGCCCCATTTCGTCGCGCAACTGCTGGCGCACTTCTTCCGAAACCGACTGCCCGACCAGCTCGCGCAGCGGATCGCCCAGGTTGCCCTGGATGGCAAAGGCAATCAGCGAGATGACAAACATCACGGCAACCGCCTGAATGACTCGCTTTGCGAGATAGGCAAACATCTTCCCGACCTTTGTAGAATTTGATTACTGAGCAGGCCGCATTGTCCCAAGGGTCAGCGAAACCTGCAAGCGCAGCCTGGACGGCGGCTTGTTTTTTGAAAGATCCGGGCCAGCCGGAGGAGACCGGCCCGGAAGAGTTCAGTGCTTAGCTGCCGGTTTCGACAATCAGGTCACCGAAGTAGGGAAAGTTCAGCGCATTCACGATGTCGGCCGAGTTCATGCCCGATTTGGAACCCCATGCCAGGTTCTGCCAGTGCAGCGGGATAAAGGCGGCTTCTTCATACAGGATGCCTTCCAGTTTCTGCAGCATTTCCCCACGCTTGGCCGGATCTGTCTCCGCGTTCGCAGCATTCATCAGCGCGTCGGCTTCCGGGTTGCAATAATTGCCCGAATTATACTGGCCGTTGCCGGTGGCATCATCCGGGCAGGCGGTCAGGAACTGGTGGAAGTTCGCGGAATCCTCGGTATCCGAATGCCAGCCGATCATCATCATATCCGCTGCGCGCTCGTCGAAGGTCGGCCAGTACTGCGCCTTGGGCATGGTCTGCAGGTCTACCTTGATGTTGATCTGTGCCAGCATCGAAGCCACCGCCTGCGCGATCTTGTCGTCGTTCACATAGCGGTTGTTCGGCGCCATCATGGTGATCGAGAAACCATCGGCATAACCCGCCTCAGCCATCAGGGCTTTGGCTTTTTCCAGATCGAAACGCGGTGCCAGGGCTTCATCATAGCCCAGATAGCCGGCCGGGCTGGCCTGCGCACCCACGGTGCCGAAACCGCGCATGATGCGGTCAACGATGCCTGCATTGTTCACCGCATAGTCAATTGCCTGGCGGACCCGAGCGTCCTTGAAGGCTTCGACCCGGTTCTGGTTCATCTGGAAGGTGATGATACGGGTGCCCGGCATGGTGATCAGATCAACACCTTCAGCATCCGCCACACGCTTCAGGTCGGTCGGCGGAACCGGCGCGATAAAGTCCACATCGCCAGACAGCAGGGCCGCCACGCGGGTCGGGTCTTCTTTGATCGGGGTCAGGACGATCTTGTCGACGTTGCCGCCGCTGGCGGTGTCCCAATAGCCGTCATAGCGGTCAAAAACCACGCGCACGCCCTGCTCGCGCTCAGAAACCACAAACGGGCCCGTGCCGGAAACATTGCGCGAGGCAAAACTGTCGCCATGCTTGACGATCTCACCCCGGTCCTTGCCGTCATCGGTGGTGCCGCTGTAGAACGCGCTGTCCATCGGGAAAATGTAGGTAGCAGTGTGCAGGACCAGCGGATACGGCTCCGAGGTCTTGAGGTCGAAAGTCATGTCATCGACGACTTCTACGTCAGTGAACTGAGCAAAGATCGCCTTGAAATCATCGCTTTCCTTCAGCCGGTCAAAGGTCCAGTCGACATCCTTGGCCGTCAGCGCGTTACCGCTGTGAAAGGTGACGCCGCTGCGCAGCTTGAAGCGCATGGTGGTCGCGTCGATCTGCTCCCAGCTTTCGGCCAGACGTGGCTCGAACTGCAAGTCCTGTGTCCAGCGCACCAGCGGATCAAAGACCATATGCGACAGCTGCAGCGTACCGCCGGACAGCTGTTCATGCGGATCCAGCGAGACCGGGTCGGCGTCATAGGCAACCCGCACGGTGGTTTCGGCATAGGCAACGGGTGCCATTGCCACCGCTGCAGCAGCCGCCAGGCTTCTGACAAATTTCGTCATTAGGCATACTCCCCTGTGATTATGCCGCAACGCTATCCCGCAGCCCTCAATCTGTGAAATGCCGATATCGCATAAGGTATGCAGGATGAACATTGGAGCTATGCGAGATTTAAATATCGCATCCCGTCCAACGGCTTAGGCATCAGCCGCGCGTTTTCCAAACCGACTCGCCAGCCACAGACCCGCATTTGACAGCCTGAACATAGACATCAAGAAGGCCGCCCGAATAAAAGGACATCCCGAACTGTCTATCCTAGATTATTCGCCAATTTTTTGTGTGATGGCGGAGACGAAGGGATGTTAACCTCTGTTCATTTAACTTATATATTATATAGGCTTAATCACTTTTCTACATTTCAGTTGTAGCACTTACTTGTAGCAAAGTGCATTGATTCAATTGTTCTGGTGGTTCGATTACTTAGTCAGGATTCGAACTCATGCCCCCTGCCTCCCGAAGGCGTTTCAGCCCGAATTCAAAACGTTCAAAGTGTTAAACTCTTGACCCTCGGTTCCTTGTGTTCCTTCACGATCCCGACGTTTAGTAGCGGACCTTAGAAGATGTCCGAGGGCGGCCATGTCAAAACTTGAGATCGTCGTCGTGAACGAGCGAAGTCAAACAACCTATGGCCCTCGCTCATCCGAAGCTAGCCATCATACTCAACGTCTTGCAGCGCTTCTTCAAAGCCGTTTCCCAAAATAACGCGATAGGTGGAGAAGAACTGAGGCCAACGCTTAGATAGATGACGATCTGAAAGGAGCCGTTGAGCTTGATTTTTGGATTTACCCGCTTCCCTTTCTGTCTGTAGCTGGCGGTTAAGCTGTCGCACAACCGTTTTTCTGGCGTCACATAATCGTCCACAGTTCAAGTTTAAGACATTGATCGTATTTTCAACTAGCTCTACGTTTGTCCCGGCTTGGCTCTCGCAAAATTTGGGTGTTGCTTCGCAAGCCTCAACATCTGGAGCCAATTCTCCACTGCTTTGCTTGACTGTAAATAGTTTCGAAAAAGCGGGTAGATCATAGGGGTTTAAAACTCGCCCCTCACACGCCTCATCGAGCTTTCCAGTTTGAATTAGGTGATCTTTGTGGGCGTCACAACTGAGATGCTTCTTTGGAGGTGCTCTGTAGGCCGGTTCTTCTAGGTCTGTTACGGTGTTTCCAGAACATGCTCCCATCAAGTTGTCCCAAACAAGATTCCAGTTTACTCCAGCATCATCGGATTTGGGGTGGAAATGCTCGACCCTCGCGCCTCTGGGATCATTCATGACGTCCACAGAAATTTCGCAATAGGCGCACAATGATCCCTGACTTTCAAACAACCGTAATCGGGTGTTCTGAAAAATTTCACGGCCATTGTTCAAGCCATCATTTTTCATGTGCTCCCAAGCGGCTTGCGGTTCCTTTTCTCGGTACTCTTTGAACTCTGGGAGTTCAGCAACTCTAGCCAAACGCTTCACTAGTCGCGCTCCCACCTCTCGTTAGAAATTCTTATATCTGCATCAATCAAGTCGGGCTCACTTCCCCTGTAGCGGGCATCTAGAGCCTCGCGGAGAACAACTGCTTCATCTGAATCCCACTTTCCTTCATCTACGAGATCAAGATATCGTTTGAGTTCTTTACCTGCCTTCGTGTTCTGCGGGCGATCATCCGGGAGGTCGAACACGTCTTTTAGTAGACGCCCAGCCCGGGCTCCTTCGGTTCCGATTGGCGCACTAAACACTTCACCTTCATCGAGTATTCTTATGTTTTTGCCTTCGACTGCACTTACGACCTGTGGGCTATGTGTGGTAACGATAAATTGGATTTGAGGGAAAGCTTCTCGAAGAGAAATTAGTACTTCATGCTGCCAACTCGGGTGTAAGTGCATATCCACCTCATCGATTAGCACTACGCCACTTGTTTGCTTAGAGGCATTTGATCCCAAGTGAGGATTTAGCTTTGTTGTTCTGAACGCAATGTCGGCCACAAGGCCAATCATGTTTCGCACACCATCGCTAAGATACGAAACCGGCAAGCGACCGTGCTCATCGTGGTAGCAGACCAATTCTTCAAGCGCCAAAGAATACGAAAAATTGCGCCACCCGGCAGGTCGCAGACAGATATCTACTGCAGACGAAACGGATTTCATCATCTCACTAAACTCAGTAGTCCCACGATGAAAAGTCTCATCGCTCATTTTGGAAATCTCGCTGAGGTGACCAATCGACCAGTACCTAAACCAATTTGACATCATTTTGTAATCAGATGCCGGGTTAAGACAGTCAGAGTACCCGATTGTTCGAGAAGTCCGCTGAAGCTTTTTGTTGGTCAATTTAATTGTTTGCCATAGGCGGCCTGTACCGTAGTACGCAAATATCGGGAGATTGGTGGAATTCCCGGCGGTTCGCACCCGCCTCTGCGCAACACGCCCCAAATTGACAAGGTTCTTTGCTTCTTTGATTGTCGTGCTTGACCTAGTCGGCTTAGCCCTTCTTCTTGTCCATTCAATCGTCTCTCCGGAATCGTTCTCGGGATCAAAATTATAAGGAAATGCCCCCGATGCCGTTACCGTTACTCCGTCAGGCGAGTATTCCATTTCATTTGAAATTGTCTGCCTTGGCTGAAACTGTCTGATGTCTGATCCGTCAAACCCACGAGTTTGGCCTTCGTCAAACGCGCCAACAAATGGAGCCAATGCGATAGCAACTCCGTCCAAAATAGCCGTCTTCCCACCGCCATTACGTCCAACTAGAACGGTTAGGTTTTCATCGAAATCGACTTCTAGCCTCCGAAAACACCGAAAGTCGTTGAGCACAATTTTTTCTATCAATCGGTTAGTCATCGTACCATGTGTTCCACTGCGGCTTAAGAGCTTCGGTATCTCCCATGAGGTATAGCCGATCAGAGTGCAATTGCCAGTGTCAAACAGCAACCACAAGATGCGTCCATCTAAGGGCATATGGCTCACCCACCATTACCCCGACGAACCCGAACCGCCAGTTAGTCAAAAGTTTTCTAGGTTTTAATCACATCGCGCTTACGAGGTGTCTCACATGGGACGTCCCCAAAGAGACGTGACCCGCTCGTGTTCAGTGAGTATCGAAATTGCCGAATCAGGATCCTATTGATACAGTATCCTTAGTTCCAGAAGCTGGTGATACAGGAGAGACTTTATGGAGAAGTGGGGCTACGTGCGGGTATCTGTGAACCGCGTTGAACAAGCGGCAGGTTGGGATGACCAGATCAAGACATTGAAGGCGCAGGGCTGCACTCGGATGTACTATGAGGAAGCTTCCACCCGTGGTGAACGGCCCGAGTTCCAGCGGATGATTAAGGAAGCGTCTCAGGCCGCCGCAGGAGATCGCCGGGTGTGTCTAGTAGCGGCTAAGATGGATCGCGCGTTCCGTGATCTTGCGGCTGCGGAAGAAGCCATCAATCGACCGATCAATCGTAACGTTATGTGGTTGTTACCTGACCTCTCACCGAGGCCAATTGATCCAGATGACCCGAGCCAAATGCTCGTAGCACGTCTGCTCGTTTGCGTTGCTCAGTTTGAAAGGGACAGATTGGCTGAGCGACGTGCATATGGAATTTCCCGTGCAAAGAAGGAAGGGAAGTACCGGGGGCGAAAGCCCACAGCCCGGGCCAAGACCCCTGAGGTGCTTAAACTCAAAGAGCGGGGCTTTCGGCCAGATGAAATCGCCAAGCAGCTTAGTATCGGGCGGGCATCTGTGTTTCGTATACTGAAGGATCACCGTGAGAAAACCGCGATGATGTCATAGCAATCTCTAACCTCTAAGAGGTGGTCTGCGATCCGCGCTTCCATTCTTTCTTTTTGAAGCAGGCGCTTGGAAAGCCGTCTTTGACGGCGGTCAGACTGCTGGTTTCGAAGATGTCCGAGAAATCAATCGTCATGCTTTCGAGTTCATTAGCCTCCTGCAAAAGCGCCGCTGCCTTGGGGCTGATCTTCTCGATGAGTGGCCAACTTCGGCCTAGTGGTGTTTTTGGCATTCAATGCTCCTCCTACATGATATTTACCAAGAACTATGAGGCGCAGCAGGTGGTTCTGGCCCAAACCATCGGCGGATGGCTCAGGCAGTGTGGCAACATGCTTCTGATACGATCCAATAGTAACTGTGCAAAACATGTCTGCCTCATATGGCATCCGGTAGCCCGGCAACAAACTGGACCAATACAAGTCAACCATCTGACTACAAATTACAATTCTTGAGAAGCCATGCGGTGAGGTCGGGGTATTCAACTTCAGGATTCAGCTTGGAACAGTCAGTCATCGTCTTCCACTCAGCATCATAGGTCAGTGGTCGAGATTTGATCTTGTGCTTCTTTCCTGCAAGCTTTGGGTGCGTCTGGCGCTGGTCGGGGATGCAGCGATCCCGGCGGAACTCGATCAAATCCATACTGTCATCGACTTGGCTTCGCAGGTAGCCGATCTCGCTATCGGAAAGCCACATTTGCGCATGGGTGCTTTCGATGGAATAGTACACCATCTTTGGGCCAACGCGATCAATGAACTTGGCCCACTGAACAATGGCTGCGGTGACATCGAACGCCGCGCCGTTAGCTCGTGACAGCCCTATGTCGCCATAGAATGCGGTCGCCATATTTTGAAGCTTTGCGTTTGCTTTTTGTCGCTGCTGACCCTTTGTAGAGCGGGTCGGCACATCGAACAATGAGGATGGCATTTTGCTCCCATACGACAGGATTCTGGATACGCTTTCCGAAAGGTCTTTGTCCTCATGAATCCTATCAAAACGAACCCGGTTCCACTTTGGCGTGGAAGATGGGAAGCGCTTGTTGAGCCATGATTGCAGTACATCCACATGTGGTGCTCGAATGAAGAAGTGGCCTGTTAGTGCCCACCCCCCAGAATCTGGCGCGACGATACCGAGTTCTCCTAGCAGCGCCTTCGACTTTTTATCACAAGTCAATTCAGCATGGCTCATCAAGTCAAACTCAAATGCCCCAAACGCCATAACACCATGACCTTTGCGCCCCATATGGGCGACCGCTTGGGCGTTGTTGCACAAAGGCCGTAGAGGATTCACTTTGCGAATCCCGTAGGTTAGATCGGCGGCATGCCGAAGCCTGCCTCTTCCCGCTATCGAACAACGAACTGGTCCAACTATAACGCATCACTTCGAAAGCGCGGCTCTCTGCTGGTCTGGTTTGACCGCGACATGACCTGGTTCGCCGAGCGATGCGGCAAACGCGGACGACCGGAGACCTTCTCCGATGCGGCCATCCAGTTCTGCCTTAGTGTGAAGGTATTGTTCGGCCTGCCATTGCGGCAAACGTCCGGTATGGTTGCGAGCCTGCTGAAGATGGCGGGA
>NZ_JBNAFX010000040.1:0-36729 GCF_049800895.1 Leisingera sp. S232
TCGCTGATCTGCGCCGGTTTTGTGTCGCTCTTTGGCTGGCTGTTCGCGCGGTCTGTGACCCGACCGATTGACCGGATCTGCACCGATATGGAGGCCGTGTCCTCGGGCGATCTCGACATCGAGGTCGACGCGGCAAACCGCGGCGATGAAATCGGTAAGATCGGCCGGACCCTGGTCTCCATGCAGGACGACCTGAAGCTGGCCCGCGCCGCCGAAGAGGAGCGCGCCGAGATGCAGCGCCAGCAACAGCAGGTGGTGGAAAACCTCAGCGCCGGCCTGGTGCAGCTGGCGGATGGCGATTTCTCGCAGCCGATCACCTCTGCCTTCCCGGAAGAATACGAGCAGCTGCGGCAGAACTTCAACAGCACCGTCAGCAACCTTAGCGGCACTGTGCAGCAGGTGATCGAAGCTTCCGGCAGTATCCGCAATGGCGCCGCCGAGATCAGCCAGGCCTCCGACGACCTGTCGCACCGCACCGAAAGCCAGGCGGCAACGCTGGAGCAGACAGCTGCGGCACTGGATGAGCTGACCGCCAGCGTCAAATCCGCCGCCGACGGCGCCCGCAGCGTCGAAACCACCATGGCCGAGGCCCGCACCGAGGCGGAGAACAACCGCGAAGTGGTGCAGAGCGCGGTCTCGGCGATGACCGAGATCGAGCAGAGCTCGAACCACATCAGCCAGATCATCAGCGTGATCGACGACATCGCCTTCCAGACCAACCTGCTGGCGCTGAACGCCGGCGTCGAGGCGGCACGGGCAGGCGAGGCCGGCAAGGGCTTTGCGGTGGTTGCCAGCGAGGTGCGCGCCCTGGCGCAGCGGTCCTCTGACGCGGCGATGGAGATCAAGACGCTGATCGGCGACAGTTCCAAACAGGTGGAACGCGGCGTCGATCTGGTCGGCAAGGCCGGCGAGGCGCTGCAGAGCATCGTCGAACAGGTCACCCATATCTCGCAGCTGGTGTCTGGCATCGCCGAAGGCGCCGCCGAACAATCGACCGGCCTGCATGAGATCAACACCGGCGTGACCCAGCTGGATCAGGTGACCCAGCAGAACGCAGCAATGGTCGAAGAGGCCACCGCGGCTGGCCACATGCTGAACACCGACGCAGGCAAACTGGCGGAGATGGTCGCACATTTCCGGGTCTCCGGCAGCGCAGCACCTGCCGCCCGCCGGGCAGCCCCCGCTGCCGCAGCACCGACCGCACCGGCCGCCAGCCCGGCCCCTTCCGCACATGGCGACAACAGCTGGGATCTCGAAGCCAGCCCGGCCCCAGCCGCCGCGGCAGCCGACAGCGGCAGCAACGCCGCACGCGATCTCTGGCAGGACTTCTGAAAAATCCAGAAGGCGCCATGCCATCGCCAGGAGGCGCCCCCCCTTGAGATCGGAAGATTAGACTATAATTTTCCTAACCACAGATCATCCCCTGCATATGCAGGGGAGACCGCAACAAGGGCCGTCAAAACACCAGGAAATGACAGGCAACCTTGTTTCGGCCGCCCCAATCTCTCTTCCTGGCGCCCGCGTTCCGGTTTTCTTTAATCAAATTCCTCCGGATAATTAACCCAAACGCGAGACTGCAGAGGCTATACTCCTTTTACGTGTATCGTATCCGGATGCTGCCAAGTCCGGGTAGCCGTGTCATTTAGTGAGGTGCCAGTATGAGCAATGATTCAATTTCTGAAATGGCGACACCGCCCTTTATGCAGCCCGTGATCCTCAACATTCTTTCAGTGGACGATGATGAGATTGACAGGCTGCGCCTGAAGACACTGTGTCGCAAAGCAGGAATGGAGGCCGCGTTTTTTGAGGCCGCCAATCTGGATGAAATGCGGCAGCTGCTGGACAAGGAGCAATTCGATCTGGTCTTCCTGGACCACAACCTTGGCATGGATACCGGGCTGGATGCGCTGAAGCTGCTGCTGACGCACGAGGATCAAGTCCAGGCTGTTCCGATCATGCTGACGAGTGTCACCAGTTATCAGACCGCGGTGGAAGCCATGCGCCGCGGCTGCGCCGACTATATCGTGAAAGAAGAGCTATCCGTCGACGCGCTGATAAAGTCCATTGCTTCCTCCATTGAACGGCGTGCGCTTTACGGACAGCTGTCCAGTGCCAGGGCCTCCGAGAATGAACTGAGAAGGATCTTCCAGCGGTTCATCGTCGGCTGTGGACCCGACCTTCGGCTGCTGCTGAGCCGCACATTGGCCGGGGTCCGGGTGCTCAAATCACAGGCTCGACGCGATGACAGCGTCGCTCCGGACCTGCTGGCGGATATGTCCCTGCTCGAACGCGGCTGTAATGATCTTGTGGCATTCATGGACGACCTGGACAGCGTGATCGAGGACACCCGTGACGTTACTGCACGCGTGTCCCCGAATCTGTTGCAATAGCGGGCTCGGAAGAACACCAGCCTTTACCGGGCAATCCGGTAGGGCTGCCCCCCTTTCATGTGAAACCGGGGTGTCAGCAGAAAGGAGAATGGATCAAATGCGCAATAGCCAAGCGCGCGACCGCCCAGCCCTGAATATCATCCTTGTGGAAGATGATGATGGCGATGCAAAAGCTTTGGCCCGGGCTTTCGAGCAGGCGCAGATCTCCTATCCGATCACCCGGTTTGCCGACGGGGTTGAGGCCCTGGCTT
Source organism: Leisingera sp. S232 (assembly GCF_049800895.1). Classification (NCBI taxonomy): domain Bacteria; kingdom Pseudomonadati; phylum Pseudomonadota; class Alphaproteobacteria; order Rhodobacterales; family Roseobacteraceae; genus Leisingera; species Leisingera sp. S232. Next base: position 2,642 of record NZ_JBNAFX010000040.1, read on the forward strand.
TTCTGCGCGGCGAAATGAACCAGGTGCCGCCGCCTCATTTCGTGGTGCTAAGCGACATTAACATGCCCCGGAAAAACGGCATTGAGCTGCTGCGGGAAATACGCTCGGGCCCAGCCCTGCGTGACCTCCTCTTTATCGTGCTGACGACGTCGGATGACAAACGTGACATATCCGAAGCGTATGCTGGCCATGTTGCGGGTTACATTCTGAAATCCAAGGCCGGGCCCCGGTTTGCCGACCTAATGGCAACCTTCGGAAACTACTGGCAGAGCGTCGAGATACCGGAAATTCTCATCAGAAAGGCAGGCGATGGCTACGCTCAACATTCTTCTCATTGACGATGATGCCGGTGACCGGAAGCTCATGCAGCGACTGCTGAGGCAGCCCCATGCTGATGCCAGGATCATGGAAGCAACCAGCGGTGAAACCGCATTGGAGCACGCGGATCAGCCGGTGGATGTGATCTTTCTGGACTATCTGCTGCCTGACGGCACCGGACTTGATCTGATAGCGCGGCTGAATGAAGCCTGGCCCAGGGCGGTGCTGTTCATGACCACGGGCCATGGTGACGAGGAAATTGCCAAAAGTGTCATTCTGGCCGGCGCCAGCGACTATATCCCCAAATCCTCTCTCAGCGCAGAAGCCCTGAAACGGATGATTGCAAACGGGCTGAAGGTTGCGGAGATGCGCTGGCGGCTTCACGAGCAGCAAAATGAGCTGCGGCTGTTCTCGGACGTGCTGATCCACGACATGCGCGCGCCGCTGCGGGCCATCAAGTTTCTCAGCGACCAGATCCTGGAGGAATACAAAGACGGCGACCTCGAAGAGGTTGCCCGCCAGTTCAAGCTGATGAAGAAGTCCGTGAACAAAACCTCCGAACTGATTGAACGGCTGGCCAGCCACATCAACCCGCACAGCACCGGCCGCGCGGAGCGTGTCACTGTCGACAGTCTTTTTGACAGCCTACGTGCTGTTCTGGCCCAGGACCTTGCGGCGTCCAACGCGAAAATTGATTGGCACTCCGGCGGGTTGAGCGTTCTGTGTTTTCCGCCTGACATCGTGCAACTGCTGCAGAACCTGATCGGCAATGCCATTAAATACAGCGGTGGAAAGACGCCCGAGATCTCCGTTTTTGCCGAAGCCGCCCAGCCAGGGCTGATGATCTCAGTTGCCGACAACGGCATTGGCGTGCCGACGGAATACCGCGAAAAGATTTTTGAACCGTTCAAGAGACTGCAGCGCGGCAGTGAGCAGCCTGGCACCGGGTTGGGCTTGGCCACTTGCGCCAAAATCGCCAAGCGCCACATGGGTGTGATTTGGTGCGATCCGCAAACCGAAAGCGGCACGACGATCCGTTTCACGATCAGCCTGGAAGCACAGCCTGTCCGCGAAACGGCCTGACCATACGATGAAAGCAGAGCACTGCCCTAAACAAACCCGTCGGAAAAGACACCTGCGCCCTGCTGCATCCGCCGCTGTCACTGGTGATTGCGCCGCTGTGACAGAAAGGTCAATTCCTGAACCGCCAGAAAAACCAATCACCGCCCGGTCGACTGCCCAGCTGCAACCCTGCAGACGGCTTCTGAGCGGCGGTTAGCCTTCGAGCGACACCCAAAGCACCTTGGCATCCTCATCGCTGACCGAGACGCAGCCATGACCCATGCCGCTGTCATAATAGACGGAATCCCCGGCCCCCATGCGCAGTGGGCGGTAGTGTTCGGTGTAGAGGATCAATTCACCGCTCAACACAAACATGAATTCCTCGCCTTGGTGGCGGACCCAATTGTCGAACTCCGTTACATCGCGCGCTTTGATTGTGCTGATGTACGGGACCATGCGCTTGCTGGTGAGTTCGCTGCACAAAAGTTCATGATCGTAAGTAGAGGTTTCCTTGTGCTCGCCTTCCCCTGTGCGGGTAAAGTCCCGGCGCCCGGTCACGCCGCTTTGGCTGGACTGCACAAACAACTGCGGTGTCTCCAGTTCCAGCGTCTGCATCAGGCGGCGGATGATCTCGAAACTGGGGCGGGTCTGGTTGTTCTCGATCTTGGACAGGGTAGACCTGCCAATGGCGGCGGCCCGGGCAGCTTCCTCCAGCGTCAACCCCTTTTCCTTACGAGCTTCGCGAATCATTTTTCCCAGGATTTCACCATCCGGCGCCTCGATAGCCTCTGGGCCCAGTCCTATTTCTTCTGAGGGAATTGGTTCCATTTCTGCAAATTCTCCTGATCCGCAAACACTTTAGCTTTGATGCATTTTCTGGTCAAAATTTCCATCACCACAATTATTGTTTGCAATAGGGGAAAAGTTTCCTGTAGGAAACACGGTGTCGCATACAGCTCAATACGCGCCGGTCCTGGACCGCTTGCCGCAGGAGACATCACATGAGCGCATATGATCTGATCGTGATCGGAGCCGGTCCGGGCGGTTATGTCGCAGCAATCCGGGCGGCACAGCTGGGCCTGAAGGTTGCCTGCGTCGAAGGCCGCGGTTCTCTGGGCGGCACCTGCCTCAACGTTGGCTGCATTCCCTCCAAGGCGCTGCTGACCTCCTCAGGCAAGTTTGCCGAACTCACCGATCTCTCCTCGCACGGCATTTCCGTCGGCGCGATCAACCTGGATCTGGGCACGCTGATGGCGCGCAAAGACAAGATCGTTGGCGACCTGACCAAAGGCATCGCCTTCCTTTTCAAGAAGAACGGCGTCGACCACATTGAAGGCTGGGCCAATATCCCGGCGCCCGGCCAGGTGCAGGTCGGCGATGACACATACAGTGCAACGAACATTCTCGTCGCCACCGGATCGGAACCCACCGCCCTCTCCGGCGTGGATATAGATGAGGTGGACGTGCTGAGCAGCACCGGTGCGCTGTCGCTTGACGCCGCGCCAAAGCATTTGGTTGTGATCGGTGCCGGCGTGATCGGGCTTGAACTGGGTCAGGTCTGGTCACGCCTTGGGTCCAGGGTGACGATTGTGGAATACCTGGACCGTATTCTGCCCGGCATCGATGGTGAAATTGCCAAACTGGCCCAGCGTGCCCTGTCCAAGCGCGGATTGAAATTCCAACTGGGCCGGGCTTTGAAATCCGTCGAAAAAGGTGAACACGGCCTGACCCTGACCCTTGACCGCACGGGCAAGGACACCGAAGAGCAGATCGAGGCCGACAAGGTGTTGATCGCCATCGGCCGCCGCCCGGTGACCCGTGGTCTGGGCCTGGAGAAGCTTGGTGTCTCTGTCAACGCCAGCGGCTATATCGAAGTCGACGAAACTTTCCAAACCTCTGTCCCCGGCATCTTTGCCATCGGCGACTGCGTGCCCGGCCCGATGCTGGCCCACAAGGCCGAGGAAGATGGCGTTGCCTGCGTTGAAATCATCGCGGGCGAACACGGCCACGTGGACTACAACACTGTTCCGGGCGTGGTCTACACCGATCCCGAGGTGGCCTCAGTCGGGCAGACAGAAGAAGCGCTGAAGGAAGCAGGCACCAACTACATTGCCGGCAAGTTTGCCTTCATGGCCAACTCCCGTGCCCGCTCCACCGGCGAGACCGACGGCGCCGTCAAAGTGCTGGCCACGCCTGAGGGAAAGATCCTCGGCGCCCATATCTGCGGCGCGCATGGCGGTGACCTGATTGCAGAGCTGGTGCTGGCCATGACCAAGGGCGCGACGGTCGAGCAGGTTGCACGGACCTGCCACGCACATCCTGCAATGGGCGAGGCTGTGAAAGAAGCCTGCCTCGACGCCCTTGGCCGTGCCATCCACGCCTGACCCTGAGGGAGCTGCAAAATGACGATCCAGCTGAGACCCCGCCACCCGGAAAAAGCCCATAGGGCCGACAGTGCCATTCCGCGCAAACCGAAGTGGATCCGCAAGAAGAAGATCGACAGCCCGGAGTATTATGAAACCCGCAAGCTGATGCGGGAACATGATCTGGCAACCGTCTGCGAAGAGGCCGCCTGCCCCAACATCGGCGAATGCTGGTCCAAGCGCCACGCCACCATGATGATCATGGGCGAGGTCTGCACCCGGGGCTGCTCTTTCTGCAATGTGACCACCGGCAAACCGGACACGCTGGACGCGTTTGAGCCCGGCCGGGTTGCCGCAGCGGTCAAGAAATTGGGGTTGCGCCACGTGGTGATCACCTCTGTCGACCGGGACGACCTGCAGGACGGTGGCGCGGAACATATCGCCCAGACCATCCGCGCCACCCGCCATCAGAACCCCGGCACCACCATCGAGGTGCTGACCCCGGATTTCCTGGGCAAGGGCGCAGCGGCGGATGCGGTATTCGAGGCCGCACCGGACGTTTTCAACCACAACCTGGAAACCGTACCGCGGCTTTACCCGCGGGTGCGGCCAGGTGCGCGCTATTACACCTCGCTGCGGCTGCTGGACGATGCCAAACGCGCCAATCCGCAGCTGTTCACCAAGTCCGGCATCATGGTCGGCCTGGGCGAGAGCCTCGACGACGTGCGTCAGGTGATGGATGATCTGCGGGCCGCACAGGTCGATTTCCTGACCGTGGGCCAATACCTGCAGCCCACCCCGAAACACCACCCGATCGACCGCTTCTGGTCGCCGGAAGAATTCGAGCAGCTGGAACAAATCGCCCGCGCCAAAGGATTCCTGCACGTGTCTGCGACGCCGCTGACCCGTTCATCCTTCCATGCGGATGAAGATTTTGCCGCCCTGAAGGAGGCCCGTCAGATGACCTTGGCAAAGGGTAATTGACCCAAATGCAATCAGGAGTAGTCTCATGGTGAGAAATCACACTCAATTCCGGAAGACGCCCGGCAACGGCACAGTGGTCAGACGTTCGCACGTGAAACGTTCGAATTCAGATGCCAGCAACAAACGGAGGACTGGCGATGTCGTTTCTTGAGAGCATATTCGGCACCATTGGTGACCTGACATGGGGCTGGTCGCTGATCCCCTTCCTGGTGATTTTCGGCGGGTTTCTGACCATCGCCACCGGGTTTGTTCAGTTCCGCTATTTCAAACGTATGTTCCGGGTGCTGTCCGGCAGCAACCAGACCGCGGATCCGAATACCATTACCGCCCGCGAGGCGCTGTTCGTGTCCATCGGCGGCAGGGTTGGCGGCGGCAACATTGCCGGCGTTGCGGTGGCGATCACCCTTGGCGGCCCCGGCGCAGTGTTCTGGATGTGGGCAATTGCCGTCGTCGGCATGGCCACCAGCCTGGTGGAATGCACCCTGGCACAGGTCTACAAACGCCGCCAGGAAGACGGCTCCTTCCGTGGCGGCCCGGCCCGGATGATCCTGCACGGCCTGGGCGAAAACTACCGCTGGCTGGCGGTGATCTATGCGGTCTGTCTGGTCGCAGCCTTTGGCATCGGTTTCCCGGCATTCCAGGGCAACACCGTTGCGGGTGCAGCTGAAAACGCCTTTGGCCTCAGCCGACTGATCACAGGCGCAGTGCTGACAGTTGGCACCGGCTATATCGTCTTTGGCGGCATGCAGCGGATCGCCAAGGCGTCGGACATTATCGTGCCGGTCATGGCGCTTGGCTATATCGCGATGGCGCTCATCGTGATCGTGCTGAACATCGGTGACATCCCGGCTGCCTTTGCGTCTATTTTTGCCAACGCATTCGGCTTTGAAGAAGCCGTCAGCGGCGGTATGGGTGCTGCCATCGCCCAGGGCCTGCGCCGCGGCCTGTTCTCGAACGAAGCCGGTCTTGGCTCAGCACCTAACGTCGCAGCCACTGCCGACGTGCGCCATCCGATCAGCCAGGGCATCACCCAGTCCTTCTCGGTCTTCGTCGACACAATCGTGATCTGCTCCTGTACCGCACTGATGATCCTTGTCAGCGACGTCTATCAGCCGGGCGCCGATATCGACGGTGTGGTCCTGACCCAGAACGCTTTGGCGGACAGTTTGGGCAATTGGACCAGCTACTTTCTGACCCTTGCGGTCCTGCTGTTCGCCTTCAGCTCGATCATCTACAACTACTATCTGGGCGAAAACGCGATTTCGGTCTTTACCAAGAACAGAACCGCGATCCTGGTGTTCAAGCTGGCGCTGATGGCGATTGTCTTCCTGGGCGCCGTGGCCCCTGGCGCGACTTCGGTGTTCTTCTTCTCCGATCCGCTGATGGGCGTTCTGGCCATCGTCAACCTGCTCGCGCTGATGATGCTGTTCCCGGTGCTGGCCCGCGTGCTGAGCGATTTCGACAAGCAGTTGAAAGCCGGCACCGACCGCCCGGTCTTTGACCCGGCACAATTCCCGGATCTTGATCTGGATCATTCTGCCTGGAACAAAAAAGCCGAATGACCTTGGGCAGATCCCCCAAAACCAATCGCGGAGGGCGTCAGCGCCCTCCCACCTCCTTCCACCCCCTTCTGCAAAGGCGCACAGGATGACCGACACACCCAAACGCACCCCGCTTTATGACCTGCATGTCGAGCTTGGCGGCAAGATGGTCGACTTTGCCGGCTGGGACATGCCGGTCCAGTACCCCATGGGCATCATGGGCGAGCACAAACAGTGCCGCGAGAAGGCCGCACTGTTTGACGTCTCCCACATGGGCCAGGTGATCCTGCGCGGCGACAACGTGGGCACCAAGCTGGAATCGCTCTGCCCGCAAGCCTTTGCAACCCTGAAAGCGGGCAAAGCCCGCTACGGCTTCTTCACCAACGAAGACGGCGGCATCCTGGATGATCTGATCGTCTCCAACGCCGGAGACCACTATTTTGTGGTGGTGAACGCAGCACTTCGCCACCAGGACATCCCGCACATGCGGGCCAACCTGAACGACGTCGAAGTGACCGAAATCTTCGACCGCGCGCTGGTTGCCGTGCAAGGCCCCAAAGCCGAGGACGTTGTGGGCGAGCTGTGCCCCGTCGCCCGTGAGCTGAAATTCATGGAAACAACCCTGGCAGACATCGGCGGTGTCGAATGCCGCATTTCCCGCCTCGGCTACACCGGCGAAGACGGCTATGAGATCTCGATCCCCGAAGCAGACGCCATCCGCCTGTCCAAACTGTTCCTGGCCCATGACGATTGCGAGCCTGCAGGCCTGGGTGCCCGCGACTCCTTGCGTCTCGAAGCCGGTCTCTGCCTCTATGGCAACGACATAGACCCGTCGACTTCGCCGATCGAAGCATCTCTGGCCTGGGCCATCCAGAAGCGCCGCAAAGAAGAAGGCGGCTTCCCCGGTGCTGCCCGCATCCAAAAGGAACTGGCTGAAGGCACCGCCAAGAAACTGGTCGGCATCAAGCCAGAAGGCCGTGCACCCGCCCGCCGAGATGTGGAAATCCAATCCGCTGAAGGTAACACGATTGGCACGATTACTTCAGGAAGCTTCGGCCCCACAATCGGCGGCCCAGTCGCAATGGGATACGTTTCGGCAGGCCACGGCACGCCGGGCGAAAAAGTGAACCTCATCATCCGCGGCAAGGCGCAGCCAGCTGAGATCGTTGCCCTGCCCTTTGTCACCCAGAACTACAAACGCTAAGCCATCATCAGGAGAGTCAAAATGGCCACCTATTATTCCGAAGACCACGAGTGGATCACCGTTGAAGGCGACACTGCAACCCTGGGCATCACCCAGCACGCGGCAGACCAACTGGGCGAAGTTGTCTTTGTCGAACAGCGCGAAGCCGGCGACGCGTTTGAAAAAGGCGGCGAGATCGGCGTCATCGAATCCGTAAAAGCAGCCTCTGAAATCTATGCGCCGCTGAACGGCGAAGTGATCGCGGCCAATGAGGCCCTGGCCGACAACCCCGGCGCCCTGAACGAAAGCCCAGAAGGCGGCGCCTGGATTTACAAGATCAAGATCTCGGACGCGTCCCAGCTGGACGACCTGATGGATCTGGACGGCTACAAAGCCCTGATCGGCTGACCCCAGCGGCGGCTGTGCTGCCACCTGCACGGATCCGCCTTTCTTCTGGCTAAAAATATCCCCGCCGGAGGCTCCCATTCTTCCGGCCGGGCGTGACCTTCAAACAGGAGCGCTTGCAAATGGCCTTCAAACTGACCGATTACGAAGCCTATGACTTCGCCAACCGGCGCCACATCGGCCCGTCGCCGACCGAGATGCGCGACATGCTGCAGGTGATCGGCTTCAAAACCCTGGACGCGCTGATCGACGCAACCGTGCCGCCCGCCATCCGCCAGAAAGAGGCGCTGGACTGGGGCCCGGCGATGACCGAACGCGACGCTCTCTTTCACATGAAAGAGGTGGCGTCCAAGAACAAGGTGCTGACCTCGCTGATCGGCCAGGGCTACTACGGCACCACCACCCCGGCGCCGATCCTGCGCAACATTCTGGAAAACCCGGCCTGGTACACCGCCTATACGCCGTATCAGCCAGAAATCTCCCAGGGCCGTCTTGAAGCTCTGCTGAACTTCCAGACCATGGTCAGCGACCTGACCGGCCTGGACATCGCCAACGCATCCCTGCTGGACGAAGCCACCGCCGCCGCCGAGGCCATGTCGATGGCACACCGCGGCTCGCGCTCCAAGGCGAACAACGCCGCCTTCTTTGTTGACAAGAACTGCCACCCGCAGACCGTCGCCGTGATCCAGACCCGCGCCGAGCCTCTGGGCATCGACGTTGTGGTTGCTGATCCCGATGACCTGGACCCGGGTGCCGTCTTTGGCGCCATCTTCCAGTATCCCGGCACCTACGGCCACGTGCGTGATTTCACCGCAGAAATTGCAGCCATCCACGAACACAAGGGCATTGCCGTCGTCGCAGCCGACATCCTGTCGCTGGCTCTGCTGAAATCCCCCGGCGAAATGGGGGCTGACATTGCCATCGGCTCCACCCAGCGTTTCGGTGTGCCGATGGGTTATGGCGGCCCGCACGCCGCCTACATGGCGACCACCGACAAGCTGAAGCGCGCCATGCCCGGCCGTATTATCGGTGTCTCTGTTGATGCGCGCGGCAACAAGGCCTACCGCCTGGCACTGCAGACCCGTGAACAGCATATCCGCCGCGAAAAAGCCAATTCCAACGTCTGTACCGCACAGGCGCTGCTGGCCGTCATCGCATCCATGTATGCGGTCTACCACGGCCCCGACGGCATCAAGGCGATTGCCCAGTCGGTGCACCGCAAAACCTCGCGCCTGGCCGCCGGGCTGGAGGAGAACGGTTTCAAGGTTGAGCCGGACGTCTTCTTCGACACCATCACCGTCGACGTCGGCCCGCTCCAGAAAACTGTCATGGAAGCGGCCGTTGCCCGCGGCGTCAACCTGCGCAAAGTGGGTGAAGACCGCATCGGCATCTCGCTGGACGAACAGACCCGCGCCGAGACCATCGAAGCCGTCTGGGCAGCCTTCGGCATCGACAAGAAGGACGACAGCCTTGCCAACCGCGCCTACCGCCTGCCCGACTATGCGCTGCGTGAAAGCGAGTATCTGACCCACCCGATCTTCCACAAGAACCGGGCCGAAGCAGAGATCACCCGCTATATGCGCCGTCTGGCCGACCGCGATCTGGCGCTGGACCGGGCGATGATCCCGCTGGGGTCCTGCACCATGAAGCTGAACGCGACCATCGAGATGATCCCGGTCACCTGGCCGGAATTCGGCAACCTGCACCCTTTCTGCCCGGAAGATCAGGCGCAGGGCTACCACCAGATGATCAATGATCTGAACGACAAGCTCTGCCAGATCACCGGCTATGACGCGATCTCTCAGCAGCCGAACTCCGGTGCGCAGGGTGAATACGCAGGCCTGCTGACCATCCGCAACTACCACGCATCGCGCGGCGAAGCGCACCGCAATATCTGCCTGATCCCGACCTCTGCACATGGCACAAACCCGGCGTCGGCACAGATGGTGGGCTACAAGGTGGTTCCGGTAAAGTCGGACGACAGCGGCAACATCGACGTTGCCGACTTCCGCGCCAAGGCAGAAGAGCATTCCGCCGATCTGGCTGCCTGCATGATCACCTACCCCTCCACTCACGGCGTGTTCGAGGAAACCGTGCAGGAAGTCTGCCAGATCACTCATGATCACGGCGGTCAGGTCTATATCGACGGCGCCAATATGAACGCGATGGTGGGCCTCGCGCAGCCAGGCAAGATCGGCGGCGACGTCTCGCACCTGAACCTGCACAAGACCTTCTGCATTCCGCATGGTGGCGGCGGCCCCGGCATGGGCCCGATCGGTGTCAAGGCGCATCTGGCCGACCATCTGCCGGGCCACCCGGAATACGGCACTGCCGTGGGTCCGGTTTCGGCAGCTCCGTTTGGTTCGCCCTCGATCCTGCCGGTCAGCTGGGCCTACTGTCTGCTGATGGGCGGCGCAGGCCTGACTCAGGCAACCAAGGTTGCGATCCTGAACGCAAATTACATCGCAGCCCGCCTGAAGGATGGCTACAAGATCCTCTACACTTCGGAAACGGGCCGTGTGGCGCATGAATGCATTCTGGATACCCGTCCGCTGGCCGATGAAGGCAATGTCACCGTCGACGACGTTGCCAAACGCCTGGTCGACTCCGGTTTCCACGCTCCGACCATGTCCTGGCCGGTGGCTGGCACGCTGATGGTGGAGCCAACCGAATCCGAGCCCAAGGACGAGCTGGACCGTTTCTGCGACGCCATGCTGTCGATCCGCTCAGAGGCGCAGGACATCATCGACGGCAAGATCGATCCTGAAAACAACCCGCTGAAGCACGCGCCGCACACAGTGCGCGACCTGGTCGGCGAATGGGACCGTCCCTACAGCCGCGAACAGGCCTGCTTCCCACCGGGCAACCTTGGCGTCGATAAATACTGGCCTGCTGTGAACCGGGTGGACAACGCCTATGGCGACCGCAACCTGATCTGCACCTGCCCGCCGATGTCGGACTACGAAGAAGAGTAAGCCCAGGCTTGCCAGGCCGACTGCCCCGCTGGCCTGTCTGGCGGGGCATCCTCCAGGCCGAACAATGCGGCTGCATCCCGCATGACCGCCTGACCCGCTCAGCGCGGAGGGTGAGGTCCTGTCTCGACCCGCTGACAGCGTGGCACCCGCCTGCTTCAACGACATCAAAGTCATCTTTGGGCAAAATGAAAAAGGCGGCCTCTGGGCCGCCTTTTCTGTTCTTGCAAAGTCCGGATCAGTTGCTTGATCCGCTCTCCCCGTCGTCGCCGGACAGCGCGGTTGGATCGAACGCACCGCCAAAGCCAGAGCTGCCACCCTCGCCGCTGTCCTGCGGCTGCTCTGCTTCAGCTCCACTCTCTTCACCCGACAGGGCATTCGGGGCAAAAACACCGCCGAAGCCGGAGTTGTTACCGGACCCGGTAGAGGGCGCTGTTTGCGCCGGGGCTTCACCCTGCTGCTCCTGCTGCTGTTGACGGCGGAGTTCACGCTGCTGACGCAGTTCCTGGATACGCAGCTCGGTCTCCAGACGTTTCTGCTCTTGTACGTTGGCGATACACTGCTGCGGGCTGTAGACCGTGGCCGTACCGACCACCGCCACCGTTGCACAGGCCACAACCACCAGCGCCACCGCAGCAACGTTGGAGCTGAGGAAGCCCGGCAGCCGCAGCTTGCCACTTTCCAGCTCTTCCACGGTTGCCTTCTTGCGTGCGTCGGCCACCAACTGCTTGCGGCGGATATTGGCCTCGTTGAAGAGCGCCGCAAGCACTGTCAGGATCACGATGATAAAGGCCAGGGCCGAGATCGCGGGCGTGATACCGTACCGCACCTTCTGCGCCAGCTCGATGGTCAGCGTCGGGTATTCACCGAAGGTAAAGGTGGTGGTGTTGTAGTTCTCGAACGACGCCAGGAAGGCCAGCACCGCCGCCGAGGCAATGGCCGGCCGCATGAACGGCAGCAGCACTTTGCGGAAAGCCTGGGCATGGGTGGCGCCCAGATCCAGTGCAGCCTCGGTCAGCGCGATGTCATAGCGCTGCAGACGCGCCACCAGCACCAGCATGCAGTAGCTGGCGATAAAGGTGGACTGGCCGATGATGGTCAGGAACAGACCATTCGACAGCCAGCTGTCCGCCCCCAGGCCCAGCATGCGGTTGATCCGGTCCCAGAACACCAGGGTCGAGATACCAATGACCACGCCGGGGATCAGGATCGGTGCGATGATGATGGTGTAATAGGTCGCCCGCAGCTTGGGCCAGATCTGGGTCAGCATCAGCGCCCCCGCCAGCCCCATTGCCACCGACAAAACAACTGTGCCTGCCCCGACCAGGATCGAATTCCAGATCCCGTTCAGAATCCGCTCATCCTGGAACAGAGCCGAGAACCATTCAAACGTCAGGCATTCCCAGGGGGTCATCCGCGGGAAAGACGGTGAGTTGAAAGCCGTCGCCGACATGATCACCAAGGGGCCGAGCAAATAAGCAAAGAAGATTGCCAGATAGACCCAAAGGCTTATGCGCATAAAGGAGAAGGTCTTCATTTGCCGATATCCCCCATGTTCACCTTGAACAGGCGCATGATGGCCAGAACAAGCAGGATACAGGTGACCAGCAGAACCACCGCATAGGCCGCGCCCTGCGGCCAGTCGGAGTTGTCATTGAACTGCTGATAGATCAGCTGCGTAAACCATAGGGACGACGGTCCGCCCAGGATCTGCGGCGCCGCCAGTGCGCCTGCCGACAGCATGAACACCATGGTGCAGCCCGAAGAAATCCCCGGCTTGGCATAGGGGATGACCACCCGCTGGTGAATCTTGGTCCAGCTGGCGCCCATGTCGCGGGCGGCCTCTATCTGATTGCGATCCAGGCTCTCAATCACGTTGTAGATCGGGAAGATCATCAACAGGATATAGGCATAGCCAAGGCCCGCATAGAGCGCGATGTCATTGCGGATGAAGTCAAAGGGCGTGTCGAAAATCCCCAAGCCCACCAGCATGTTGTTCAGGACCCCGGTTTCGCCAAAGATGATACGCAGGGCGAATGCCCGCAGGATCTCGTTGATCCAGTAAGGGATGATCAGCATCAGCGCGAAGATGCGGATGTGATTTCCTTTGGTCTGGGCCAGGTAATAGGCGATCGGATAGCACAGGATCAGGTTGAAGATGGTGACGCAAGCTGCCGCCACCAGGGTGCGGAAGAACACCTTGAGGTCAACCGCGTTGTAGTCCTGGCCGCCCCCCTCGGGGCCGAAGATCAGGTATTTGTAGTTCTCCAGCGTATAGACGTCCTTGGGACCGCCGATCTCTGGCGGCGGCAGGTTGGGACGGAATGAGAAGTCGAGCATCGACAGCTGCGGCAGAATGATCAGGCCGATGGTCCAGAACAGGACCAGACCCAGCATCAGGCTGCCCATGCCGACACCATTGCGCTTGAAGAATTCCTTCAGGAAGCTTGGCATGGTACGGGCCTCCTCATTCTGCGGCCAGCTCACCCGCGGGCACGACGACGGCGTTCTTCGTCTCGTATTCCAGGGTGATGTTCTGGCCGGTGTGATCGTCAAACGACTGGCCCAGATTGGGGATCGAGACTTTCAGTTCCTTGCCGCCGTCGCCTTCCATGAAGATGTTAAAGGCATTGCCTTCGAATTCTTCATGATTGACCTTGGCCGTCACGAAATGATCGCCGGTTGCCCCCTGCGGTGCCAATGCAAAGGCTTCCGGACGGATGAACATCATCGCCTCGTCGCCTTCCTTCATCTTGCCCCGGTTGGCAGTGGAGATCCGCGCCACCAATTCGCCCGAACGGTTGGTCGCGATCAGCGCTTCGTCTCCCATCACCCGTTTGACCTTGCCGCGGAAGACATTGTTTTCGCCGACAAAGGAAGCCGCAAAAGCCGTTGCAGGGTCGTTATAGATGGTCTTACCGTCGGCGATCTGGTCAATGATGCCCGCCTTCATCACCGCGATATTGTCGGACATGGTCAGTGCCTCGCCCTGGTCGTGGGTAATGTAGATGAAAGTGATACCGACCCGCTGCTGGATCTCGCGCAGCTCGGTGCGCATATGCTGGCGCAGTTTCAGGTCCAGCGCCGACAGCGGTTCATCCAGCAGCAGCACATCCGGTTCCGCACAAAGTGCGCGCGCGATGGCCACCCGCTGACGTTGGCCGCCTGACAGTTCACTGGGCAGCTTTTCCCCCTGCCCCGGCAGCGCGATCATATCCAGGAGCTCATCCGCACGTTTGCGGCGTTCCTTGGTAGAAGCCCCCTTGATTTCCATCGAAAAGGTGATGTTTTCCCAGATCTTCATCAGCGGAAACAGCGCCAGGTTCTGGAAGATCAGTGCGGTCGGACGCTTGTTCGGCCCGATCCCCTTCATGTCATTGCCGCCGATCAGCACCCGGCCGTCGCTCGGGTCCAAAAAGCCCGAGACGGCACGCAGAATCGTCGTCTTGCCGCAGCCTGAAGGGCCCAGGAAGGAAAAGAAATCCCCTCCATTGATGTTCACATTGGCATCACGCACGGCGACAAAGTCGCCAAAGCGGATCCAAAGGTTCTCGAGATCAACGCCGACCCCAGCACTCATTTGGCTTCTCCCCACAGCACAGATCCCCACCCCGGCGGCAGGCGCCGGCCCCGCTAGGTCTGTTTCCTGTTTCATATTCTTGTGTGATTGCGCCATTACAGCGCGGTCGGCCCCCGGAAGATCCACCGGGGGCCGGTTTATTCAAATGCTGCGATCAGGCGCTTTTGAACTTGTTGACGAACTCGGTGCGCACATCTGCATACCAGGGTGCTTCCGCAGGCCATGGGTTCAGATTGGCCAGCGAGCTGCCCGGATAGGCTTCGGCGAAGTTCTGTTTATAAACATCACCAGAGAAGCCATCCGCGCCCAGAACCGGCGAATTGTAGCCGTGGCTGTCGATCGCCTTGCCTGCGGGTTCCTGTTCGTAAGCATACGAGATGAAGGCGTAGACCTGCTCTTCATTCTGGGCGCCTACCGGCATCGAGATACCGTCAACCCAGGCCATCGCGCCTTCGACCGGCGCCTGGTAATGCACCGGCTCGCCTGCGGATTTCAGCGCCAGCGGCGGGCCGTCCCAGGTTTGGCCAACCACAACGCCTTCGTTCAGCAGGCCGTTCTTCTGAGTATCCGCATCGTTCCAGATCAGCTTGATCCGGTTTTTGCGCGCCACGCACCAGTCGGTGACCTGGCCCCAGACCTTGCGCATGGTTTCCTCGTCGTCATAGGCGGCCCAGATCGAACCCGGCTCCATCTCGCCCGAAGCTTCCATGTAGAGACCTGCACCCAGCATCATCGAATGTGCCCGGCCCATGGTCTTGCCAGCATTTTCTTCTGACCAGACATCGCCATAGGACGGCGCATCACCGGCCGGCAGCCATTTGTCGGTGCGGTAGGCAATGCCTTCGGTGCCCCAGATGTGTGGCAGCCAATGCACGCCAGAACCACCAAAGTTCCAGGCATCGGTGCCAATCTTGGCCATGGCCGGGTTCACCGCGTCAATGTTGACCTTGTTCATGTCAAACGGCTTCAACAGCTCCAGCGGACCCCACTGCAGCGAACGGTTGTTGGTCGGCGACACAATGTCGAAACCCTGGCCCTTGGTGGCCTTCATCTTGTTGATGATCTCTTCGTTCGAGCCGATGCCGGTGTAGTTCACCTTGATGCCGGTCTTGGCCTCGAAGCCGGAAATGAATTCCGGTGGCAGGTAGTCCGACCACATCAGAATGTTGACTTCACCCGAAGACGCCAATGCGCTTTTGGAGTAAAGCGGTGCCGCCAAAGCAGCGGCGCCAGCACTCTTCAGAATACTCCGCCGCGTCAGCTTACCAGTGATTGTCATTGATCCATTTCTCCCTTTGGACTGCTATTTGTTGTTTTTGTTGTTTCAACGCTGAAACTTTGCGAAGGCTTACCCGCCTCCAACAGTGACAGTTTCTAAAAACAATAAGACCAGATCCTCCATCAACTTGCGCAACATGGTGCCAGTTCCGGCACATTTTGAAAATACCCGCTCCCCAAGCGCGATGAGATACTAGCTCTACAGCAGCACTCTGCGCGCACTGGGGCTGGCCGTCAACGCTCCTCGATCAAAACCTGCAGAAAGCCGTATCACTCAATCATATGAAAACATCATGACACAGCAGTAGGATAGCAGATGACACATTGATTTTCGCGGCATCAGGCAATCGCAGCATCCTGGCTGATTCGAATAGGCCATGCCACATCGGCCTGTTCCCAAGCCGCTCAATTCAGCTTTCGATTTTTTGCGATGTACGCTGCACTGTCTTGCCGCCACGGTCATCCTGCGGCCAAGTCATTTTGGATCTACCGGGAGGCCCACCTCATGAAATCGCGTACCAAGGCCGTGGTCATTGGCGGCGGAATTGCCGGCTGCTCAACCCTCTACCACCTTACTCAGGAAGGCTGGAGCGACGTTGTTCTGGTTGAACGAAATGAACTGACAAGCGGCACCACCTGGCATTCGGCAGCGCAGGTTACAAATTTCGGTACGAACCAGACCATGGTCGGCCTGAAAAGCCACTCCATCAATCTGTACAAGAAACTGGCCGAGCACCCGGAATACCCGATCAACTATCACCACGGCGACGGCGGCATCCGTATGGCCAATACTGAAGCGCAGATGCAGGGCTACCGCCATTTCGCATCGATGGCACGCGGCATGGGCGTGCATTTCGACGTGATCGACGCCAAGGAATGCGCCCGCCGCCACCCCCTGATCTCTACTGACAACCTGATTGGCGGCCTGTGGGACCCGCTGGATGGCGACATCGACCCTGCCCAACTGTGCCAGGCGCTGGCCTACCACGCCCGCAGGGCCGGCGCAGAGGTCTATCGCAACACGCCCGTGACGGCGCTCACCCAGCACAAAGATGACACCTGGACTGTGCACACAGAACACGGCGATATCGACTGCGATTTCGTCGTCAATGCCTGCGGCTACCGGGTGAACGAGGTCGGCGCGATGATGGGAGTCCACCACCCCGTTGCCTCAATGGAGCACCAGTATTTCCTGACCGAAGACATCCCCGGCATCATCGAGGCAGGCCATAGGATGCCGCTGATCCGCTGCCCGATCTCGGACTACTACTGCCGCCAGGAAAAGAACGGTCTGCTGATCGGCTTCTATGAGCAGGATTGCAAGACCTGGGGCATGGACGGCATCGACCCGAACTTTGTAAACGCGCTCTGCCCCGACGATCTCGAACGGGTGATGGATGTGCTGGAGGGCGCCTTTGCCCGCATGCCTGCCCTGCGCGAGACTGGCATCCGCTCGATTGTGAATGGCCCCATCACCTATACCATCGACGGCGCGCCACTGGTCGGCCCGATCCCGGGCAAACGCAATGCGTTCTGTGCCATCGGCCTGCGGGCTGGACTGGGCGAAGGCGGCGGCCACGGCTGGCTGCTGGCGCAGATAATTGTGCATGGCGAGGCCTGTTATGACACCTGGTGTCTGGACCCACGCCGCTTTGCTGGCCACACCAACGCGGAACTGACTGCGCTAAAGGCCATTGAGGATTATCAGAACGAGTTCCGCTTCCATTTCCCGCATGAGCACCGCCCGGCAGGGCGCCCGGCCAAGACAACGCCGCTGACGCCCGTTATGGCCGCTGAAGGTGCCGAGTTCACCGTGGTGAACGGATGGGAGCGGGTCGACTACATCAAGCCCGCTCCGGACTTCCACCCGTTGCTGTCGTTCAACTTCGACGAAGCCTTCGACGTGATCGCCGCCGAGGTGAAGAATGTGCAAGAAAACGTCGGGCTGGCCGAGGTCAACGGCTTCAACCGCATCGAGATCACCGGCGCCGACCGCCACAGCTTCCTCGACAGGATGTTCTGCGGCACCGTCACCAAACGCGCAGGCCGCGTCGGCCTGGGGTATCTCTTGAACCACAACGGCATGATCAAGGGCGAGGCCACCGTCGCCAACCTCCCGGCCTCAGACCGCGGCCCGGAGCGGGTCTGGTACGGCTCCGCTGCCACCAGCGAATTTCACGACATGGACTGGCTGACCCAGCACATCGGCGCAGATGAAGATGTACAGCTCCGCTCGCTCACCAATGATCTGACAATCCTGGTCCTGACAGGCCCCAGAGCGCGGGATGTGCTCTCGGCCTGCGCCAGAGGCGACTGGTCCGCCACGGCTTTCCCCTGGCTGTCGGTGCGCGAATGCTTCGTTGGATTTGCTCCTGCCACAGTGATGGGCGTCAGCTTCTCCGGTGAGCTGGCCTATGAAATCCACGTGCCCAACGCCTCGCTTTACGCCGCCTATCTGGCGCTGCGGAAGGCGGGTGAAGAGCACGGGCTCAAACTCTTTGGCGCCCGCGCGGTCGAATCGATGCGGATGGAGAAAGGTTTCCTGCATTGGAAAGCCGACCTGATTACTGAATTCGACCCGTTCGAGACCGGGCTGGACCGGTTCGTGAAACTGGACAAGGGCGATTTCATCGGCCGCGATGCCCTGTTGAAACGACAGTCTCAAGGCCCCTGCAAGAAGCTGGTGACGCTGGAGATCGCCGCCAGCCACGCCCCGGCCCATGGCGGCGCATCGCTGATGCAAGGGGAGATGGTGGTGGGCACCGTGACCTCCGGCGATTGGGGTCACCGGGTGGGGATGAACCTGGCCTATGCTTTTGTTGAGCCGCAGCTGGCTGACGAAGGCAGCACGATGCAGCTCGACCTCTGCGGAGAACTGGTCACGGCGACAGTCATTGCCACTTCCCCCTATGATCCCGGCTTTGACCGCATCCGCGGCTGAGACTTTCAGCAAACAAAAAAACGCCCAGGGAAACCCCGGGCGTTTTCTTTTGTCTTGATGCCGCTTCAGATCAGCTGCGGCCTTTCCACGGCACCAGCCAGTTTTCAGCCTTGCGCATCAGGATATCGATTCCGTAACCGATGATGCCGATCAGCACGATGCCCATGATCACGATATCTGTCAGCTGGAACTTGGACGCGGCGATGATCATCATGCCGGCCCCCTTCTGGGCGGCGACCAGTTCAGCGGCCACAACCGTGCCCCAGCAGACCCCCATGGCAACCCGCGCACCGGTGAAGATTTCCGGCAGCGAGTTCGGCACGATCACATGGCGCATGATCTGCCATTTGGAGGCGCCCAGTGAATAGGCCGCATGGATTTTCGAGATATTCACCCCGGAAACCCCGGCCCGCGCCGCAATCGTCATGATCCAGAGCGCGGCCAGGAACAACAGAACGATCTTGCCGGTTTCCCAGATGCCAAACCAGATGATCACCAGCGGGATCAGCGCCAGAGGAGGCACCGGGCGCATGAATTCGACAATCGGGTCAAACCAGCCTCGGAACCAGCCGCTGAGACCCATGGCATAGCCCAGAGGAATGCCCACGATTGCTCCGGTCACGAAACCGACGATTACCCGCGTCAGAGACCAGCCCAGATGCTGCCACAGCGAGAAATTCTGGTAGCCGTCCGAGGCAATTTCAAAGAAGCGCCCCACCACAGTTTCAGGCGACGGCAGCCAGATCGGGTTCATCTGCATGCCTTGATGCGGCGTAAAGCTGATGGCGCCTTTGCCGGTCAGCGTGACGGTGCCATCGCCTGCGTCCACTGAACCACCTGCGCTGATCGCTTCGCCGTTGATGGCAATGATCTTGGCACCGGCCTTGCGCTTGGCTTCGTCGTTTTTGTCAAACAGCAGCGTGGTTGAGCGCCCGGCCTGAGCCGCCAGCGCATCGTTGCTGGCGAAACCGTCTCCGGCTTCCACTTCGAACTTCTCGACGTCTTCGCCGAAACCGAACACCCGCACAGTGACTTTGGCGTCATCCGTGGCGCCCTCGGCATTTTCCAGCGTATACGTGAAAGCCGTCTCACCGATAAACGGCCCCGGCACATGGATAGGGAGCAGTTTGGAGCCGGTAAATGCACCCCAGATGATAAAGATCACCAGAACTGAGATGATCGACGCGGCCCGGTCCGGTGTCACCGCGCTTTCGTCGCCGAAGGTCACGGTTTTCAGGCTGGTGAAATCCTGCCGGGACTGCATGCCGCGGCGGATCAGCTTCACCAGAAAGAAGGCACCGGCAAACAGTGCGACATAAAAGAGAAGGACTGTCATGCCACCTGCTCCGTCCGGCCCATGATTTCCTCTTCCATCTCCCAGATCATAGAGAGGATCTCATCCCGTGTCTCAGCGAAGCCTTCAGATTTCTTCACGTCGCGCAAATCAGCATTCACCCCGCGCTCGGCAAAGGGCAGGTTGTATTCGCGGTGAATGCGCCCCGGACGCGGCGCCATCACAATCAGACGTTCCCCCAGCAGCAGAGCTTCCTCCACCGAGTGGGTGATCAGGATGATGGTCTTACCGGTTTCCTTCCAGAGCTTCAGCACCAGCCCCTGCATTTTCTCCCGCGTCAGCGCATCCAGCGCGCCCAGCGGTTCGTCCATCAGAATCACGTCGGGCTCGTTGGCCAGACAACGGGCCAGCGCAACACGCTGCTGCATGCCGCCCGACAATTCATAAACGGCTTTTTCCTTGAAGTCCTGCAGGCCAACGATTTCCAGCAGATGATCCGAGATCTTCTCCCGCTCTGCCTTGGGCATGCCCTTCATCCGGGGGCCAAACTCCACGTTGTCGCGCACGTTCATCCATTCAAACAGCGCACCTTTCTGGAACACCATGCCGCGCTCGGCGTCCGGGCCTTCAACCACATGGCCATTCAGTTCCACCGCGCCTTCAGTTGGCGCCAGAAACCCGGCCAGAATGTTCAAAAGCGTCGTCTTGCCGCAACCCGAAGGCCCCAGAACCGACATCAGCTCACCCGCTTTCAAACTCAATGAAACGTCTTTCAGCGCCTGTACTGAACTGCCGTTAGGCAAATCGAAGCGCATGGAGACACTCTTGATGTCCAATCCTGACATCTTCTCCCCTTCCTGCTGGAACCGCTGACGCAAACGGCCCGAAGCCCGGGCCGTTTACAATTGTTCTTTCAGTTGCGGCTCAGTTCTGCGCGTCAGCCAGCGGGGTGCTGTCGACGGTTCCGTCATAAGAATCCAGCGCTGCTTCAATGCTGCCCGCCTTCACGAACACATCCGCCACGCCTTTCATGAAGGTCTGTGCGCCGCCGCCCAGCCATTTCTCGGTCAGCTGTTCATCTGCAGAGGGGAAGCTGAACGTCGCGATGGTTGCTGCTGTTTCATCAACATCCATGCCGGCGTCCTTGGCAATCACTGGCAGCATCTTGTCGTTGTGCTCACCCGAATTCCACATGGCGTTGGCCTCCGCGGTCACTTTCAGGAATTTGCTCAGCAGTTCGCCTTCCGACGCGATGAAGTTCGCCGGCGCACTGGTTACGTCAAATACCAGGATGCCCAGCTCTTCTTTCTCAGCGCCAGTCAGCAGCACATTGCCGTGCTCCAGCATCCGCCGCAGGCCACCGCCCCAGCCGCAGACCATATCCAGGTTGCCCTGGGCAAAGGCCGCCGCACCGTCTGCCGGCGCCATATCGACGATTTCCATCGAACCGACGTCCACACCGAAATGCGCCATCTGCGACAGGAAGCCGTAATGCGCCGCGGTGCCGATCGGTACGCCGACCTTCTTGCCGTTCAATTCGCCCGCGTTGGTCTTGTCGATTTCCAGCGCTTCGGCCACCACGCAGTTGTCGTTGTCGGAATAGCTGACGGCGACGTCCACGGTCTGGATGTCCTGTCCCGCAGAAGTCGCAACCACAAACGGCGGCACGCCTTGGCTTACGGCAATCTGCACGTCGCCAGAAGCCATCGCGGCGGACATGGCGGTGCCAGTGTCGAAGGAAACCCAGTTGATCTTGACGCCCAACTCTTCCTCATAGGTGCCATTGGCTTTGGCAAACTGGAACGGCATCGGCCATTCAAGGAAATAGGCGACAGTGATCTCGTCCATGGCAGAAGCCGACGTGGCGGAAATCGCGGCAGCGGCTGCACAGACTGTTGAAAGCAGATACTTTTTGATCATCTTTATTGGTTCTCCCAGTTGATACGCCCGGCCCCATTCTGTGTGGGGCTTAAGGCTTTGATCGTTGCACGGTAGACCATATCCGGGAAGATATTCCGCTGTATAATAAAATTATCATTCCCTCAAAAGTAAAATTCAGTTTCGTTTTTCTCGGATCTATTGGCGCTAGTGCGTGGATAGCGTATGCAATGCGCAAAGGAGGCCCGTAAATGCCCAAGACGCTGAGTCTGCGCTGGCTGGAAGTGTTCCAGCTGATCTCAAAATCCGGATCGATCCAGAAAGTTGCGGCGGAAACAGGGCTGTCGATCAGCACTGTGTCCAACCATCTGCGCAGCCTGGAAAGCGCGCTAGGCGTTGATCTGGTGGATCATACCCGCCGCCCAATGGGGCTGACCCCCGCAGGCGTCGTGTTCGCCCGGTATGTCTTTGAAGGCCTGATGACGCTCAAGCGCGGTGAGGCTGAAATCCGCTCCGGCAGCTGGCAGCACGCAACCGATCTGCGGATGGCCCTGCTGGATGATTTCGACAATGAAGTCGGCCCGGAACTGTTCCAGTTCCTGTCTTCGGCCCTGCCCCGCTGCAGCTTCCGCCATTACACGAGGCCCAGCCACGAGATCATCGAAAAACTGCAGGCACAGAAACTGGATGCCGGCGTTGCCACCCGCCCGGCAGGGCTACTGCCCGACCTGATTGAATATCCCCTGATGCGCGATCCGTTCATTCTGGTCGTGCCAATTGACTATTCCGGCAGCGTAGAGGATCTGACCAAGCCTGATGCGGCCCTGCCCTTCTTGCGTTATTCCCGTGATCACACCATCGGCAAGCAGATTGAAACCCAACTGAACCGGCTGAAAATCTCTCTGCCCAACAGATTTGAACTGGAATGCAATCAATCGATCATCGGCTTGGTGTCCGAAGGCAGCGGCTGGACCGTCACCACCGCCGCCAGCTATCACCGCGCCCAGCGCTTTCATGACAAGGTCAAAGTGGTTCGCTTCCCGGGCAAAAGCTTTGCCCGGACCGTGTCACTGTTCACCACCAACGTCTACCCGGCCGCCACCTCGCAGCTGATCCACGAAGCGCTGCAGAAATCCCTGCGGCATCATTTCATCGATCCCATAAGCACACGGTTTTCCTGGCTTGCCGAAGAATTCCGGACGCTGCCTTCTGGCGCGGATTGACCGGCACCGCAACTCGAAACAAACATTCGTGTTTATCGAAACCTAGGGAGCACGGCTTGACCGTCGCGCCTGACGAGCGCTGTTTTAGGCGCAATCCGCACCGTGCCAGATCTCGTGCACCCGGCGGTCCCTTAACCGAAGTGAGCTGACCCGCATGGCAATCACCTACCTGAAAAAGGCCCAGGCCCGCCCCGCCGCTGAGAACAGCGATATCCGCGACACAGTCGCTGTCATGCTCGCCAATATCGAGCGTGACGGGGAAGATGCCGTGTGCCGCTATGCGGAACAGCTCGACGGCTGGACTGGCCCCATTGCCGTAAGCGCCGCCCAGCGCCGCGCCGCCTGCAACCGGGTGCCTGATCAGCTCAAAGAAGACATCCAATTTGCCCACGCCAACATCCGCCGCTTTGCAGAAGCGCAAAAGGCCACGATGGGCGAATGCGAAGTCGAGGTTATCCCTGGCTTGATCGCGGGCCAGAAGCAGATCCCGGTCTCCAGCGCCGGCTGCTACGTGCCTGGCGGCCGCTACAGCCATATCGCCAGCGCGCTGATGACCATCACCACTGCCAAAGTGGCTGGCGTGCCGCATATCACTGCTGTCTCTCCGACCCGCCCCGGCATCGGTATTCCAGATTCGATTGTCTACGCAATGGATCTGTGCGGCGCAGACCTGATCCTGAATCTGGGCGGCGTGCAGGGCATCGCCGCAATGGCCCAGGGCCTGTTCGGCGCCGAACCCGCCGACATCCTGGTCGGCCCCGGCAACTCTTTCGTGGCCGAAGCCAAGCGGATGCTGTTTGGCAAGGTCGGCATCGACATGTTTGCAGGCCCCACCGACTCGCTGGTAATCGCCGACCATACCGCGGATGTGGAAACCGTTGCCTGGGATCTGGTCAGCCAGGCTGAGCACGGTGCCGACAGCCCGGTCTGGCTGGTCACAACCAGCGAAAGCCTGGCCACAGGCGTCATAGCCCGTGCACAGGCCCTGATCGACAGGCTGCCCGAACCCAATCTCTCTGCCGCCCACCGTGCCTGGCACGAGCGCGCCGAAGTGGTGTTCTGTGAGACACGCGAAGAGGCCGCGCAGGTGGCCGACCGCTATGCGCCGGAACATCTGCAGGTGCAAGCTGCCGATCTGGATTGGTGGCTGGACCGCCTCACGGCCTATGGCTCACTGTTTCTGGGGAAAGAGACAACAGTTTCCTTTGGCGACAAAACCTCCGGCCCCAACCACGTGCTGCCCACCAGCGGTGCCGCGCGCTATACCGGCGGGCTGTCGGTGCACAAGTTCACCAAGACCGTCACCTGGCAGCGCTGCAACGCTGCGGCCTCGCACGAGCTTGCCCAGCGCACCGCCCGCATCAGCCGGATGGAAGGCATGGAAGGCCATGCCATTGCAGCCGACCTGCGTCTGCAGCCTGAACCCGTCTGAAGGTCAGCAAGCGTGGTACACGAAAGCACTTAGCTCGGAGTCTCCAACTGCTGGTCCAGATCCACCGGCCCCAGCACCGCCGCGTCGGGAATACTCTCAAACCTGGTGACACTGCCGCCATAGCGGGCGGCAAATCGGCTGGCGTCTTCTGCTGATGAAAAGGGAACGATTTCCGGCGCGCCCATGCCGCCCGCCACGTTAGAGCCGACAACAAAATGCGCGCTTCCGGCGGCAATCCAGTTATTGCCGCCGGGGTGCTCCCAGCTGGGTGCCGCACCCATGTCACTCACATATATGGCGATAATGTCCGCATCTCGTTCCGGGCTTTTCACATAGGCTGCCAAATCCCGCACTTGGGCAAAGAACAACGGTGCGGGGAAACTCTCCAAATGGATCTGTCCCTTAGGTCCGCCGTGTCCGGCTACATTCATCTGGCAGAAGTAGCTCAGCGCGGCCTCGGTCAGTTCCACGGGTACCGGCGGCGCTTTGGCCTCTTCCTCCTGGCAGGCAGCCAGAACCAGCGCAGCAGCAAGGATCAGGCGTGTCATGGCTCCACCCTCCGGAATGCGGCACAGGCCAGCAGAAAGCCCAACGCCGGCCACAACAGCAGCGACAGCGGTGCAGCCCAGCCCGGCAAGGCGCTGGCTGCCCCCGCCATGCCGCTGGACAAGGCCACGCTTTCCGAGGCCGCGACATTCCATACCCGGAACGCATCTGCCGGATTGGCAACCATAACCCATGGAAAGATTTTCTGAGTGAAGACCCCACCGCTGTCCATTACCACGGCCCCCAGCAATCCCAGGTCATAGAGCACCACAAACACCAGCCACACACCCGCCGACAAGCCCGCTGCTGCCGTTGCCCCGCTGCTGAGCGCCGACAGAGCATAACCCAGGACCAGGAAGACCGCGCCGAGCAGGATCGAGGTCAGCACCAGCCGCCCCAGCGCCATCAGGCTTTCGGCCCCGGCACCGCCGAACCAGGCCGCAACAGTCCCTGCCGTGCCAAAACCGATGCACATGGCAACCGCCAAGGCCGCCAGATGCGCCATCAGCTTGCCCAAGAGGATCTCCGCCCGCCCGGCAGGATAAGCCAGCAGGAGGGCAAGACTGCCCCGGTCGCGGTCGCCTGCCACTGCATCAAACCCCATCATCAGCGCCAGCAAGGGCGCCAGATAGACCGACAGCGTGGTCATCGAGGCCACCGAAACGGTCAGCATGTCCACCCCCAGCGTCCCCGTCGGCGCCGATCCGGCAAAGGACAACGCCAGCGCAAAGGCCAGCATGATCAGCGTGGCCATGAGCAGCCAGCGGTTGCGCCGCAGGATCAGCATTTCGGCGCGGGCGATGGCAAAGGCACGTTTCATTTGCGGTCCTCCCCGGAATAGTGGCGGTAAAGGTCTTCGAGCCGCGGCGGCACCATGTCGATGTCAGCCACCACATCGCCCATGGCAGCGATCCTGCGCAGCTCGGCCATCTTGTCCTGCGGCCGACACAGGATTTCGACCGAGGCACCGTTGATCCGCCGCCCGCCGGTCTCCTCCGCAATCCGGTTGGCATGCGCGCCGCTGGACTGCACCTGCAACCTGACCGGCAGCCCGGCCTGCGCCGACAGGCCTGCCAGCGTGTCGTCCGCCACTTTCACGCCTCTGCGCAGGATGGCGATACGGTCGGTGCGCGCCTCTACTTCGGTCAGCGCATGCGAAGCAATCAGCACCGCCGCGCCCTGCTCTGCCAGCTCATTTATGATGGCATAAAGATCCTGGCGCGAGATCGGGTCAAGCCCGCTGGTGGGTTCATCCAGCAGTGCCAGTTTCGGACGGCCCAGCAGCACCTGCGCCAGCCCCAGCCGCTGGCGCATCCCTTTGGAATAGGCGCCGATGCGGCGGTGCATTGCCTCCCCCAGCCCTACACGCTCCAGCAGGCCGTCGATATCCGCGCGTTCGTCGGCAAGCCGGCCAAACAGCGACAGCTGCTCATGCCCGGTCAAGGCCGGGTGAAAGCTGACGGCTTCCGGCAGAAAGGCCGTCGCGGTTCGTGCTGCAGCACTGCCGGGCGCTGCGCCGCAGATACAGATGCTGCCGCCCTCAGGCCGGATCAACCCCAAAACGGCCTTGATCAGCGTCGACTTGCCCGCGCCGTTATGGCCCAACAGCGCCAGCCGCTCGCCCGGCGCGATGTCCAGGTCGATGCCATGCAGCACCTGTGTCTTGCCGCGGAACTTGTCCAGCGCGCGGATCTGAAGCGAAGCGTTATCCATCCTGTTCAATCTTTCTGGCGGCTTCCGGCCGTTCGGGCCGCATCAGCGGGTGGCTGTCGATCACCCCGCCGGGCAGCAACGCCGGAAAAGCGGACTGCGACCAGCGCACCAGCTGCACCGCAGGTGATCCCATCAAGAGTTTCGCCGCTGGCTGGGTCCACAGCACATGGTCCATGCTGTCATTCGGGCGGTAGGGCGCATCGGCGATGCCATCCCCGTCCACATCAAACCCTGCGAAATCGGACCAGTAATTGCCCCGGCCATCTTCGCTCCATTCCACCCATCTGGTGGAGACGAATTTCACCTGATGCCGGTTGCCGACAAAGGCATTGCCCACCATCCGGTTGCCGTCGCTGCCTGCGGTAAAATGGATGCCGATGCCGCAGCCCTCGAACCAGTTGCCCGAGAAATCATTCTTATGTGCGTTATAGAGGAAGGTGCATTTGCCTTTGGCCCCATTCACATAGTTGCCGCGCACTTCGCCCTGATTGGCATAGTTCAGCATCACTCCGTGGTCGCGGTCATTGAGCGAGACATTTCCGGTCACCTTGACCCGTTTAGAGAACATCACCGCATAGCCCAAGTGATTGCCGATCGAGATATTGCCGGACACTTCGGAATTATTGGCATACATGTAATGCACCGCAAAACGCAGGTCCCGGAACTGGTTGTTCGTAAACGCATTCTTCTTGGAGCTATTCACAAAGATCCCGTCACGGCCAAAGCGGATGTCATTGCCGTCCACAACCGCACCCGGCGCGTTCCAGACGTAGACTCCGTTGCCGCGCGCATTCATATGCCGGTCCAGGCGGCCTTCGATCCGATTGCCCTGAACCAGGCCGTCCCGGGCACCGTGAATATCGACGCCGTACAGGTTGCCCAGCAGCACATTGTTCAGGATCTGCGGCGCCTTGGCCGTCTTGGTCAGCTTAATGCCGCTGTCGATCTCCTGATGCGAGGAGCCAGAGCCGACAACGATCAGGTTCTGAACAGTCACGCCCGGCCCGGTCACGGTGATCACCGATCCCTTGCCCTGCCCGTCCAGCGTGGCTTGGCCCTGCCCGTCCAGCGTCACAGGCCGGTCCAGCACCAGGGTTTCGGCGTATTCGCCGGGGGCGAGGCGGAGGGTGTCACCATCCGCCGCCTGCGCCAGTGTTTCAGCGATGGCCCCTGCCCGGTTGGGCACATCCCAATCCGCCGCCCAGCCCGGTGTAAGACAGTAGGGCGCCAGGCTGGCAAGGGCCGCAACCAGGGATATGGGCAGGAGCCGTTTCATTGTCAGGCGCTCCGCGGTTCAACCAGCATCCGGCCGCGCATTTCCATGTGCAGCGCGTGGCAGAACCACTGGCAATAGTACCAATGCACACCCGGCCGCTCTGCCTTGAAGGTCACAGAGGCCGTCGCAAGCGGTCCCACTTCCATCGCAATGCCGAAGTTCGACAGGCAGAAGCCATGGGTCAGGTCGTCGATGTCGTCCAGGTTGGTGACATAGACAGTGACCTCGTCGCCCTGTTTGACGGTGAACTTCTCAAGGCTGAAGTTCGGCGCCTGACTGGACATATAGACACGCACCTTGTCGCCATCACGAATGATGGTGTCCTGATAATCGTCCAGGTCGACGCCATCCGCCCCGGCCTGTTTGCGCGCGTCTTCCCACATCAGGTCGTTGCGCTGCCAGGTGCTGGCCGGGTTCACCTTGGAGCGGTGCACGATGATCGAGTCATGCGGCTCGGCAAAGGTCGGACCGTCGTGGACCACTTTCATCTTGTCGCCGGAGATATCGATCAGCTGCTCGTTTTCGGGCTTCAGCGGGCCCACATTCAGGAACCGGTCCTTGGAGAACTTGTTCATCGAGATCAGCCATTTGCCGTCGGCCTCAGCAGTTTCACCCATCGAGGTCGAGTTGTGGCCCGGCTGATATTGCACATCAACCTTGTCCAGGATCGGGTCCACATCGGCACCGGCATAGGCCTCAATCGCCTTGGCGATATCCCATTTCACAATCTGACTGTCGAGAAACAGCGTGGTGTAGGCATAACCACGGTTGTCGAAAGCAGTGTGAAGCGGACCAAGACCCAGCTGCGGTTCCGCCACGATGGCAGAACGCGGGTCGGCATTGTCATTGAACAGCGCGTCGACCTTTTCCACATCAATGACAGAGACTGTCGGCGACAGTTTACCGTTGATCATGATATGCTTTTTGTCAGGCGCGGCGTTCACACCATGCGGCGAGTTCGGGATCGGTATATAGCGGGTGAAGTTCTTGCCGGACTCCTTACGCCCGTCCACAACCTTGGCCCCGTTCAGCTCCTGATAGTCGCCAGCAGTAATCGCCGCTTCTATGGCTGCGATATTGAAGACAACCACGTGATCCAGCTCGCTCTCTGTCATCTCGGCCAGGGTCATGCCCATTTCCGAGTTGTAGGAGGTCGAGAAGGCGTATTTGCCCTGATAGTCACAGTCGGTGTTGTCCAGATTGCCCGAGACGATCACCTGCCAGGCGACTTCCATCGTGTCGCCATCAATGGCCGAGAAGATGTTCACGTATTGCGACGGATCATCCAGGATCTGGCCATCGTTGATCAGTGGCGCTTCGTGTTCGCCATTGGCAAAGACATAACCGGTGCGCGGGAATTTCTGTGGGCGCAGACCGTGGATGTCCTTGGCGTTCGGGATCTCGATGATCTTGTCGCATTTCATCACGTCGCAGCGCACCCGGGCCACCCGGGTGTTGGCCTTGTCGTTCATGAACAGATAGCGGCCGTCATAGGTGCCATCGGTGAACGACATATGCGGGTGGTGCAGATCGCCGTTGTCATAGGTGACCTTGCCGTTGGCAGCCAGGAACTCCTTGGTTTCCGGCAGCAGACCCTCGGTCAGGATTTTCAGCGACTCGTTGGTCTGGCCCCAGCCGGTGGCCGAACAGCGGTTGAACACTGGCACCCGCATCAGCTCGCGCATGGACGGCACGCCCAGGATACGCAGCTCGCCGGTCTGGCCAGAGGACCAGAAGCCATAATATTCGTCCAGTTCGCCCGGCTCCAGACCGAAACCTGCCGCCTGCGCAGGCTTCGCCCCCAACAGGGCTGTGCCGACACCCGTTGCCGCCAGAACAGCACCTGAGGCTGTGGCCCCAAGGAGGCCGCGGCGGGTGACGGGCAGTTTGTTTTTCAGTTCTTCAGACATGATGTCCTCCTTCAGGAAACTTTGATCCTGTTCGCGTTGGGGTGGCTGGCCGGCGGTCGGCCAAGCGCGGTGTCCGGTCCGGGTGCGCCAGTTTTGGCCCGGCGTTTCAGCTGTTTGATCACAACCGGGCATTTGGCTTCGGACTGGTACAGAACCTGACAATGCAGGCAGTCCACACATTCGTTCGGATTGATCTCACCGGTGGGGTGAATGGCCTGAACCGGACACTCATTTGCGCAGGTCTGACAGGGGTGGCCGCAATCGTGATAGCGTTTCAGCCAGTCAAACATCCGCACCCGTGCCGGGATCGCCAGCGCTGCTCCCAGCGGGCACAGATACCGGCAATAAAAACGCTCAACGAACAATCCGGCCAGCAGCAGCGCCACGGCAAAGACCACAAACGGCCAGTCGCGCACGAACTTCAGGATGATCGCCGTCTTGAACGGCTCCACCTCGGCATAGGTTTCGGCCAACGGGATCGACACCATCGACAGGCCGAACAACCCGAGAAAGATCATGTATTTCACTGGCCACAGGCGTTCATGCAGTCCCCATGGCAGGCTGATCTGCGGCACTTTGCAGGCGCGGGCAATCTTGTTGGCCAGCTCCTGCAGCGCGCCAAACGGACACAGCCAGCCGCAATAGGCGCCACGGCCCCAGAACAGCAGCGCCGCCGCCACCGCAAACCACTGGATAAACACCAGCGGATCCAGCAGGAAGGCGTCCCAGGAAAACCCGCTGCGCAGGCTGCCTGCCAGCGCCATCAGGTTGACCACGCTCAGCTGCGCATTCGCGTACCAGCCAAGGAACACCAGTGTGACCGTCAGGTAACCGATGCGGAACCAGTAGAAAATGCGCGCGTTCACGGTTGCCTGGAACTGGAAGAAAAACACGCCTGTCAGCACCAAGAGCATCACGCCCAGCGCGGCAATTTCAAAAGTGCGGTCTTTCCAGATCCGCTGCCACAACGCCGCCTTGGCAGCTGCCTCATCGGTGGCATCCTCCATAACCTTGGCTGCAGGCGCGGCAGGCAGCAGATATTGCTCCGGCAGCTTGTAGCCCAGGTCAAAAGTCAGGAACGACCGCTCCAGCGCCCCCACCGCCCGCTGCACCAAGAGCTGCAGCCGGAACGGCTCTGCCGGATCAAACTCGGCATCTGCCGGGATCTTGAACAGATCCAGTTCGGCAAAGCTGGGGCTATCTTCTGTTGCCAGCGCGCCAAGCCGTTTGTGCTGCTTGTCAAAGAATCGCACCGAGCCGTCGCCCTGGATCAGTTGGATCCGGTCAAAGATGCCGCCGCGCACATAGCCCGAGCCTTTGAAGCTGTAGCTGCCGCGTCCCAGCACCAAAAAGGCCTGTTCGCCATCCGTCAGCCAGTTCCGCAAATTCTGATATTCCGCCTCGCCCAGCAGCGACTTGCCGATGGAAGGCACCGAAACCAGCGCCATATGCATATCGATAAAGATGTCATCCGGCGCGCCCCGCTCAGGCCGTTTTATCGCACGCTGATCGCCGGTCGCCTCAAAAGCCGCGTTGATCTGCCCCACGTCCAGCGTCATCCGCCGGACAGAGCCATCGCCTGCCAGCGTGGTCCAGTCCGCGACCACCTCGCGGGCCATGTCGACCTCGCGCCTGGGCCCGTCCGGCTGCACCGGCGACAGGCCGCCCAGCCCCAATGCGCGGGCTACCTTGATCCCTGCCCGCACCAGGCTGTCGTCGATAACCATGATGGTGACAGTCGCGCCCGAGATAATGTCGAGATCATGCGCATCGCCGCCCGCGGCCGCCTCGGCCTTCAGGTCCAGCCCGGCATAGCCTTCGGTCAGTTTGACCATTTTCGCGTTTGGGATACCGATCAGTACAATCGGTTCAGAGTGCTTTACCAGCTTCACACCGGTCAGCACTGCATCGGTGTCCATCGCCGCCACCACATGGATCGGCTTGCCGCTATAGCCGGTGGTGCCGACGAAATCAGACGTCAAGAAGGCATAGGCAACGGTCTCGCCGTTCTTCAGCACCGGCGCCACCGGCACATCACTGCGCACCGGGCCAAACGCCTCGGCGCCGGGTACCAGATCAGCGGGGGTCAGTTCTGTCAGGAAACTGTCGAGACTATCGGCCTCGGCTGCAGCAGCACATACTGCGGCAAATGTCATCATCAAGGCTGTCAGCCAGCCTCGGCAAGCACGTGTCAGATCCATGGCGCCTCTCCTTCAATTTGAGTGGCTGCCACGGGCGCGCCGGGCGTATGTTCGGAGTGCTTTTTGTTCACCAGCGGAGGCCCGCGGCCGTCATTCCAGTATTGTGCCGGGTTCGGTTGCACTGCCGCATCCGGAGGCAGCAGAACATTGCACTCCGCCATCCGGTTGGGGCCAAGAAACAGCACCCCGGCGGACCTGGCGGCGCTTTCAGCTGTACACATGGGACAGGCAGTGCATTCGGGGCAGTCCTGCACCCTGCCGTCCTGTTCGGAATCAACTTGAATTTCCACGGCACCATATTCGCCGCAGATCTCAATCCACTCTCCATCGGCCGCTACTTGCCCTGCTCCGGCAAAGGACACTTGCAGCACCAGCATGAAAACCGCCCATATCCCTGCCAGCCGCCGGAAAATCCCGGCGCCGTTTTTGGCAGATTGGAAAGAAACGCGCGGCATCTGATACAAGATTCTCTTGCTTCGTTCGCCGCAGACACTACTGGGAACAGTCGTTACGCAATTTGATATATGTCAGATGTTTTTGAAATTCCTGGTCTATTTCTAACCAGCCAGTACAGTCCGGACTTGCAAAGCGGCCCCAACCAAGCCGCTGAAAAGAAAAAACAATTCCGCATGAAATTGCTGCGTCAACCAGAGAGGCCGCGAAAACGTCGCACAGACAGCGCAGCTTTCCACATGTCGGCGGGTCCAGAGCTTGATCTGCTGGAGCACTTTCGCCAGCTTGATGCGGATGCGGTCGACCTACTTCCGATTGGCCGGGTCAGAACCGCCGGTGATCGCCACCACATTCCCTGCTGTGCAGTCAGATCCACATCTTTCAGGACCAGCGGACGACCGAAGGACTTATACAAATCCTCCACTCGGGTTGCCTCTTGGCTCGTCTCTGGCAACTGAATTGATACAGCTGCTGCGGCGGCATCCATTTTAGTGGCACCCTGAAATTGTGATTGCTGTTAGGTGTTCAGTCCCGGCATCTGGTGGATCGGATCGATGATGAAACGATCTGGCTCTGAAGTCCAGATTTTGCAGATGTATTCGTAGGGCGTGAGGCCGCTGAGAGTTTTGAGTCTGCGGGCAAAGTTGTAGGCAGCCATGAAGTCGCCGAGATGTGTTCGTAACTGATCGTGGCTTTCGTAGTGGTATCGCTTCACTGTCGCCTCTTTGATCGTGCGGTTCATCCGCTCGACTTGGCCATTGGTCCACGGATGGTTCGGTTTGGTCAGGCGATGCTCGATCCCGTTGGCCTCACAGATCATGTCGAAGCGCATCTGCCGGGAGTATACTCTGTTCCGGTTTCGTGGCTGTTCGGCGAACTGGATACCGTTATCGGTCAGGATCGTATGGATGCGATAAGGGACCGCCTTGAGCAAATGTTCGAGGAATTCCCAGGCGGTCTTGCGATCTGCCTTGTCGACGAGGTGGGTGACTGCAAACTTGCTGGTCCGGTCAATGCCAACGAAAAGATACAGCTTGCCCTCCGCAGTCTGCACCTCGGCAATATCGATATGAAAAAAGCCGATGGGGTAGCGCTTGAACCTCTGCCGCTTAGGCTTGTCGCCCCCGACATCCGGCAAGCGCGAGATGCCATGCCGCTGAAGGCACCGATGCAGCGCTGACCGCGTCAGATGCGGGATCGAGGGCTGGAGCGCATAGAGGCAATCATCCAACGGCAGTAGCGTATGCCGCCGAAATGCGACGATCATGGCCTCCTCGGCTTGACTGAGAATGGTTGAGCGAGGCTCTTTCGGCCCTGTTTTGCGATCCTCAACGGTCTCGCGCTTTCGCCACTTGGCAACAGTCTTCGGGTTGATCCCGAGTTCCTTGCTCAGCGCCGCGATCGAAGCTTGCGATCGCTGTATTGCTGCTCTGACAGCGTGCGTGGTCGTGGCGCTCCCGTGACGAACTTGTCCCATAGTGCTTCCTTCCATTCCAAAGAACAGATCGCACCATCAAACCATGGGATCAAACACC
>NZ_JBNAFX010000041.1:0-35974 GCF_049800895.1 Leisingera sp. S232
GAAGTGATGCGTTATAGTTGGACCAGTTCGTTGTTCGATAGCGGGAAGAGGCAGGCTTCGGCATGCCGCCGATCTAACCTACGGGATTCGCAAAGTGAATCCTCTACGGCCTTTGTGCAACAACGCCCCGCAGGCGGCAAACCCACGCGAGATGACTTTACCGAGACACACAATGTGTCGTCCTACCAGCTCCCCTTTGTGGAACATTGCATTCGCAAGCTGAAACCCGGAGGGCGCGCGGCGATCATCGTACCCGACAACGTACTGTTTGAGGACGGGCGCGGTCAGGCCCTGCGGCGGATGCTGATGAACTGGTGCGACCTGCACACGATCCTGCGCCTGCCGACCGGCATCTTCTATGCCCAAGGGGTGAAGACCAACGTGATCTTCTTTACGCGTGGCAAGGAGCAGGACGGCAACACGTCTGATGTCTGGGTCTACGACATGCGCGCGCAGATGCCGTCATTCGGTAAGACCAACCCGCTGACCGAGGCGCATTTTGCCGCGTTCGAGGCCGCCTTCGGCGATGATCCCTACGGCAAGGCAGAGCGCAAGAATGAAGGCGAAGAAGGCCGCTTCCGCCGCTTCACACGGGATGAAATCGCCGCGCGGGGAGACAACCTCGACATCACATGGCTGCGCGACGCAGAGGACGCCCCAGAGGACGGGCTGAACGATCCTGCCGAGATCCTCGGCGCGATCATGGGGCATCTCTCCGGTGCGCTGCGCGAGATTGAGACGCTGAGAGAAGAGCTCAGCTCTACCGAGCCAACCGAGGTGGCTGTAGAATGAAGGTTGATAGCCTGCCCGCAAATTGGGCCAGCTTCAAGCTATCGGAAATCGCGGCTGGTGCTGGACAATCGGTAACGCCGAAAGATCATCCACAAGAGACCTTTGACCTCTTTAGCGTTCCGGCCTTTGAAAACCGTGTGCCTGACCAACCGTTGGGCGAGGAAATCAAATCCAACAAGCAGAGTGTTGAGCCCGGCAATGTTCTGCTCTGCAAGATCGTACCTCACCTTAACCGCGTTTGGACCGTACCTGAGAAGGCAACCAACCGGCAAATCGCATCGGGAGAATGGGTACGATACGACACCGCTGGCCTCGATCCCGAGTATGTTCGCTTGGCTCTGTCATCTCCGGAATTTCGCGATGAATTTATGACAACGATCTCTGGAGTAGGCGGGTCACTAACGCGCGCTCGACCTCAGATGTTCAACCAGTTCGATATCCCCCTCCCGCCCCTCGCGGAGCAGAGGCGGATTGTGGAGAAGCTGGACCAGCTCTCGGCCCGGACCCGTGCAGCCAAAGACCACCTGACCCACGTCCAAACCCTCGCCACCCGCGCCAAACAAGCCACCCTCGCCGCCGCCTTCCGGGGTGATCTTTCCTCGAAGACACTCAACACAGAAGACTGGGAGCAAGTAGCCTTCTGCGAACTAATCTCAGATGGGCCAACGAACGGATGGTCTCCCAAAGCGGACGGGGACATCAATGGGACGCGAACTCTCAAGCTATCCGCGACCACGTCTGGCGAGCTTGATTTGTCCGAGGGTTGCGTGAAGTATCTGTCGGTGCGCCCTGATGAACACTCTAAGTTCTGGCTTAGGCCCGGAGACTTGCTGATCCAACGCGCTAATTCTCTGCAGTATCTTGGTGCCTCAGCAATCTTTGAAGGGCCAGTTGCCACTTACATTTATCCTGATCTTATGATGCGAGTTCGCGTCAGGGATGAAGCAATGCGTAAATATCTGTGGCGCTTTCTGAACAGCCCCGAGGCGCGGTCTTACTTTAGAGACAACGCAACAGGCACTGCGGGAAACATGCCCAAGATCAGCGGCAAGTTGCTCAAAGCGCTTGTTGTGCCGGTGCCTAAGTCCCGGTGTGTAACCGAAATCGTCCGCCGCATCGAAGCTGCCTTCGCCCGGATTGACCGGATGGTTGCCGAGGCCACCCGCGCGGCAGATTTTCTGCAGCGGCTAGAGGCCCAACTCCTCGCCAAGGCCTTCCAGGGCGAGCTTGTCCCTCAGGACCCGAACGACGAACCCGCCAGCGCCCTCCTCGCCCGCATCCGCGAGGCCCGCGCAAATGCCCCCCAACCCAAACGTGCCCGCAAGAAAAAGGCGGCATCGTGATCCCATTCCATGCATGGAGACCCGCACATGACCGCAGGTGAGAACTTCGGCAAGACCATTCAGCTGTTTCTGGTCGATGGCAAACCCTCAGGTCTGCGAAAAGCAACGATCCACGGGTGGACGGGGCTTTTGTTTGTTAGCGGCGCGTCGGCATTCGGTGACCTGACAGCGCGAGAGGAAGTTGATCGCACAGGCGTGTACATCCTTTCTGGACCAGACCCAGACAGTGCTAAAACTGTGCGTGTGTATATCGGCTCTGGCAACTCGGTAGCAGAGCGCATCAAACAGAGTGCGCTGAAGCGCGAGTTTTGGGAGGCTGCAATAACCATCACCACGAGTGATGATGACTTGTCAAAAGGTCACGCCGAATACCTTGAAGCACGACTTATTGAGCTAACCGCCCAAGCCGGTCGTGTAGCGCTGGACAACGGCACACAGCCCGACACCAGCCGACGCCGCTTGCCAGAAGCAGACGTCGCAAACATGGAGCAATTCCTGTCCAACCTCCGCATCATTTTGCCGGTGATCGGATTGGATATGTTGAAGCCTCAACCACGTGCTGTGACCCAATCACAGCAGCCGGTTGCTGAACGCACCATAGGCGAAGTTCGGTTCGAGATCCGCCACAAAAGCGGCGTGCGAGCTTTTGCAGTCGAAGAGGATGGAGAGTTCATCGTTCTTGAAGGCTCAGAGGCTCTGTCGGGCACCGGCTACGTCCAGCAAAGCTATGGGAAGCTCAAGGAGCAGTTGCTTGCGGACGGAATACTCATGCCCAACGGAGACGAGCGCCTACGATTTGTGAAGCCTTGGTCATTCTCTAGCCCTTCTGCCGCCGCCGCTGTCGTGCTGGATCGGAACAGCAATGGCCGAACTGAATGGAAGGTCGAGGGAGCAAAGCTGACCTACCATGAGTGGCAAGAACGAGAAGCCGTATCAAACCAGCCCCCCCGACTGATTGGATGAGCGCTAGGCGTGGTACACATGGGTACACTTGCTTCATTATAAAACTCAATATATACAGCACCTTATGGTGCAACATCGCAAATCCCTCCTCCGCTACCACCCACCCCTTAAAGCGTTGTTATTGCAGGATCACACTGCGACCATTGGGCCTTTTCGTGTCGGGTGGTACCTACCAATGCCCCCTCACAGAGCCGCAGCATAAGCCCGTCTGGGGAAAGGCGGAATGTGCTCAATCCCCGATTTGTGTAGCAAGGCTGCCCTGCGGCGTCACTGTCACTGGCTTTGGCGGCAGAGTTCCATCCAAACAATTGCCAGTTGCGCCCGGGCAATTAATTCGATTAAACCCGAATTATGAAAACAACGATTCCCCTCCGGCTCACTGCTCTGGGTCATCCGCAACGGCTGGCGGTTTTCCGGCTGCTCATGCGCCGGTATCCGGACCATGTGCCTGCCAGCGAGATAAGCGCTGCCCTGGATGTTCGGCCAAGCACCTTGTCATCTTACCTGGCAACACTTATGCAAGCTGGCCTGGTCACCCAGACCCGTGAGGGTACCTGGCTGCGCTACCGGGCCGACATTCCTGCAATGCGGGAAACACTGGATGCATTTGTTCTGGATTGCTGCCAGGGACGCCCCGAACTGTGCCTGCCCCTGGCCCCCTCTGCCGCCACGGATGCGGCGGCAATGTCCGACACGCCCTTCAATGTTTTGTTCATCTGCACCGGGAACTCCGCCCGCTCCATCTTTGCGGAAGCGCTGCTGCGATCGCTGGGCAGCGGCCGCTTTAACGTATGTTCCGCGGGCACCAGGCCCAATTCGGAACTCAACCCTTTCGCGGTTCAGCTCCTCAAGGACAAAGGCCACGACACTGGCCAGCTAAGAGCAAAGAACGTGCAAGAGTTCCTGGGAGCTGATGCCCCTGAATTCGATTTTGTGTTTACCGTCTGCGATCAGGCCGCCAATGAGGAATGCCCCTCCTGGGAAGGCCAGCGGATCAGCGCCCATTGGGGAATGCCGGACCCGGTCAAGGCTGAGGGCACCAGTGCTGAAAAGGCTCTTGCCTTCCAGCAGGCCTACGGGCTCTTGCAAAACCGAATCAAGGCCTTTGTGTCCCTGCCTTTTCAGGAACTGGACCGTATTTCCCTGCAGCAGGCCGTAGATGAAATTGCGCAGTCAGTCTGACTGGCTGCCCCACGTTCCCCAAACACTTCCCGCGAACAAGGAAACGACATGACTGTTTACGCTTTGAATGGCCTCGGCCGCATGGGAAAGCTGGCGCTGAAACCGCTCCTGGAGAGCGGCGCACAGATCGCATGGATCAATGATGCAGTGGGCGATCCGGCCATGCACGCGCATCTGCTTGAGTTCGACTCGGTGCACGGGCATTGGGATGCGGAGTTCAGCTCGGACGCGGAGGCCGTCATCATCAACGGCCAACGGCTGCCTGCCTATTGCGAACGGAGCCTTGAGGATCTGCCGCTGGAAGGGGTCGATGTGGTGATCGACTGTACGGGCGTTTTCAAAACCGAAGCCAAACTGGCACCTTACTTTGACGCAGGCGTGAAGAAAGTGATTGTCTCGGCTCCGGTCAAGGACGGCAATGCCGCCAATATCGTTTATGGGGTCAATCAGGGCGTCTATAATCCGGATGAGCACCGGATCATCACTGCTGCCAGCTGCACCACCAATTGCCTGGCGCCGGTGGTCAAGGTGATCCACGAAAGTCTTGGCATCAAGCACGGCTCCATCACCACCATTCATGATGTCACCAATACCCAGACCATCGTCGACCGCCCCGCCAAGGATCTGCGCCGGGCACGGTCGGCGCTGACAAACCTGATACCAACCACAACCGGCAGCGCCACCGCCATCACGCTGATCTACCCCGACCTGAAGGGTAAGTTGAACGGTCACGCCGTCCGGGTGCCGCTGTTGAACGCCTCCATCACTGATTGTGTCTTCGAAGTAGAGCGGGAAACCACGGCCGAAGAAGTGAACGCGCTGTTCAAAGACGCAGCTGCAGGCGGCCTAAAAGGGATTCTCGGCTATGAGGAGCGCCCGCTGGTCTCGTCTGACTACACCAACGACCAGCGTTCCTGCATCATTGATGCGCCCTCCACCATGGTGGTGAACGGAACCCAGGTCAAAATCTACGCCTGGTATGACAATGAAATGGGCTATGCACACCGCCTGGTGGACGTGGCGCGCATGGTGGGCGATCAGCTGTGACACGCCAGGAGGGCCTGCCGGCCTACATCGCGGTTACAGCCTCCTACTGGGCCTTTATGCTGACCGACGGGGCGCTTCGAATGCTGGTGCTGCTGCACTTTCATTCGATGGGGTTTTCGGCGGTTCAGCTGGCCTATCTGTTTCTCCTGTACGAGGCTGCGGGGATGGTAACCAACCTCTCTGCGGGCTGGATTGCCGCCCGTTTCGGTCTGGCAGCGACGCTTTATGCAGGGCTGGGGCTGCAGGTCGGCGCGCTGCTGATGCTGTCGCAATTGGACCCGGCCTGGCAGATCAGCCTGTCGGTTGTCTTTGTTATGACAGTGCAGGGCCTGTCGGGTGCGGCCAAGGATCTGGCTAAAATGTCCTCCAAATCCGCAGTGAAGCTGCTGGCGCCAAAGGAAGACGGCGGGCTGTTTCGCTGGGTCGCCGTGCTGACCGGCTCCAAGAATGCCGTCAAAGGCGCGGGCTTCCTGCTGGGCGCTGTTTTGCTGGCATTGACGGGTTTTCAGGCCGCCGTGTTCAGCATGGCTGCTGTCCTTTCCGTGGTCCTGGCCGCAGTTGTTTTTGCCATGCCGCCCGGCCTGCCCGGCAGCCGCAAGGACATCAAGGTCTCCGAGATCCTCTCCAAATCGCGCAACGTGAACTGGCTGTCGGCGGCGCGATTGTTCCTGTTTGGTGCCCGCGACGTGTGGTTCGTGGTCGGCATCCCGGTGTATTTCTATGCTGTCCTCTCGGACGGGTCAGAGGAGGGAAACCGAACCGCTTTTTTTCTGATTGGCAGTTTCATGGCGCTATGGATCATCTCTTATGGTGCTGTTCAGGCCGCTGCCCCCCGGCTGCTTGGCGCAGCCCGCCGCAGCGAGAGCCAGCTTACCAGAGCGGCCCGAAAATGGGCGCTGCTGCTGGCAGTGATCCCGGCTGTCCTGTCGTTCGCCCTGCTGATGTCAGACGGTCCGGCGCCGTGGCTAACCGCATTGCTGACCGCAGGTCTGCTGGCCTTCGGTGCGGTTTTCGCTATCAATTCCTCCCTGCATTCCTATCTGATCCTGGCCTATACACAGGAGGACCGGGTCACGATGGATGTCGGGTTTTACTACATGGCGAACGCCAGCGGGCGGCTGGCAGGTACCTTTCTGTCCGGCCTCACATGCCAGTTTGGCGGATTGGCCGTTTGCCTGGGAACCGCCGCGATAATGGCTCTGATAAGCGCCCTGGCTGCTGCCCGGTTGAGCAGCGGCGCCCGGAATGAGGCGCAAGCATGAATATCTTGGATCGGTAACCGAACATCTGGACCGCTCCAGCGATGGTCGCGGGCGTCAGCCTCGGCCGAAAACAACACAAAACGCCGATCAGATACGGCAGGCGTCGGGACAAACGCGCAACCGTTCCTCGCGCTGTATTGCTGCGCAATGCCCTGCCTGGCGGTGACCCGGGTGATTTTTTTTGCAGGCTCAGGGATCGGCGGAATGCGGCAGCAGATGCCCAAAGCTTTTCTTCTGGCCATCGCTGTCGCTGCAACCGTCATCTATTGGTCATAACGCCAGGCTCTAAAACCATTGACCAGGCTCCATCAGCCCCAAGTCCAGCAATTGACGCGAGTGCCATTCGAAGGGGGTGGAGTTGTGCCAGCGGAATGTTTCGATTTCAAACGTGGAGCCGGGGTTGCGTTTTAGGGCCTTGGCCGTGCGAAACGAACAGACAGCGGCCGTCAGATTGTGATGCCAGGGGCAGGCATATGTGTTGTATTCCTGATCGTTGAAGGTGTGGTTCGACAGTAGTTGCAACCCCGGTTTGGACCGGAACAATGATATCCGGTCGATCTTGCGGCTGGCTGCTGGAATATGTTCCTCGAACCGCCATCGCACGCCGCCGAAGAAATCCAATTGCCTCTCGCGCGAGTGGCCGGATTCCGGGTCATTGCGTGACTGCGCATAATAGCCTGACTTGTCCAGAAAAGCCGTCTCCAGCGACACCGCGGAAGGGGCGTCGGCCAAATCGCCAGCATAAAGATCGATCACATAGGTGAGCATTGCGTCGCGGCGTTCTTCGGCTTGAAACGTCAGCATTTCGCCGATGCCGCGCGTTTCGCAAAACGGGTAGAACAGGTATTCTGAATTGTAGCAGTAATACAGCCAGCAGCCAGGCTCTGCTGCGGCAATCACTGCGTTGACAGCGCCGATGACCGCTCCGTCCGGCCCGCAGTCAAACGGCACCCGGTGCACCTTGGCCCGGATGTCCTGCGGCAGGTCGAACGCATCAGGCATCAGGGCAGCGACGGCCTTAAAGCCGCTTTGCAGATGGTGCCGCAGAGTGGTGGCGACTTCGACTTCATCTTCAATGAAGATCAGGGCAACCGGTCCTGTGGCCAGCAGCGCCTTTCCCTCTTTCAGGAAATCCTGCAACGAAGAATACATCATCTTGCTCTGCCCCGCCTTTCTGGCCTTTGCTGACAAAATCGGGTAAATCCCGCTGCATTGCAAGCGGCGGCAATTGCCTGTATTGCAAGCCGCTGTTTACCAACCCTGGCTGGAAGGCTGACCCGCATGAGCGCCCCGAAGAAGCTGTTTATCAAGACCTATGGCTGTCAGATGAATGTCTATGACAGCGAACGCATGGCAGAGGCGCTGGGTGGCGAGGGCTATGTAGAGACCAAATCGGCCGATGACGCCGACATGATCCTGCTCAACACCTGCCACATCCGGGAAAAGGCGGCAGAGAAGGTTTACTCCGAACTGGGACGCTTCAAGGGGCTGAAGGCAGAGAAGCCGGATCTCAAGATCGGTGTGGCGGGCTGTGTCGCCCAGGCCGAGGGCGAGGAGATCATGCGCCGCCAGCCGCTGGTCGATCTGGTAGTCGGGCCGCAAAGCTATCACCGGCTGCCAGAAATGGAAGCCAAAGCGCGCGAAGGCGAAAAGGTACTGGACACCGATTTCCCAGAGGAAGACAAATTCGAAAAGCTCAAGAACCGCCCCAAGGCCAAACGCGGTCCGACGGCGTTTCTAACGGTGCAGGAAGGCTGCGACAAATTCTGCGCATTCTGCGTTGTGCCATACACACGCGGCGCCGAAGTCTCGCGCCCCGCAGACCGCATTGTGCGCGAGGCGCAGGATCTGGTGGAGCGCGGCGTGCGTGAAATCACTTTGTTGGGTCAGAACGTAAATGCCTATCATGGCGCAGGCCCGAACGGGGATCTGACCCTCGCGCAGTTGATCTGGGATCTGGACAAGATTGACGGGCTAGAGCGCATCCGCTTCACCACCAGCCACCCGAACGACATGCAGGACGACCTGATTGAGGCACATGGCACCTGTGCCAAGCTGATGCCCTATCTGCATCTGCCGGTACAGGCAGGCTCGGACAAGATCCTCAAGCGGA
Source organism: Leisingera sp. S232 (assembly GCF_049800895.1). Classification (NCBI taxonomy): domain Bacteria; kingdom Pseudomonadati; phylum Pseudomonadota; class Alphaproteobacteria; order Rhodobacterales; family Roseobacteraceae; genus Leisingera; species Leisingera sp. S232. Next base: position 8,703 of record NZ_JBNAFX010000041.1, read on the forward strand.
TGAACCGCTCGCATACCGCCGAAAGCTACATCCGCCTGATCGAACGAATCCGGGCTGCGCGCCCTGACATCCTGATTTCCGGCGACTTCATTGTCGGCTTCCCGGAAGAGACCGAGGAAGATTTCCAAGCGACCTTGGATCTGGTGGAAGAGGTGAAATACGGCACCGCTTATTCCTTCAAGTATTCCACCCGGCCCGGCACCCCGGCGGCAGAGCGCGCCCAGGTTGATCCTGCCGCAGCAGATGACCGGCTGCAGCGGCTGCAGGCCCTGCTGACCAAGCAGCAGCGCGAAGTGCAGGACAGCATGGTTGGCCGCGAGGTTGGGGTGCTGTTTGAAAAAGCAGGCCGCTTGCCTGGGCAGATGGTTGGCAAATCTGATTATCTTCACGCCGTGCATGTTGCCGACTGCAATCGCCAGGTGGGCGACCTTGCGCGGGTGCGCATTGTTTCTTCTGGTGCCAATTCTCTTGCGGGTGAATTGATCGATTAACAGCCGCCTTTGCTGGCAGAATCTGTGTTCTGCCCTTGCACCCGGGCGCTCAGTCCCGGTCGGCTTCTGTGATCAGGTGAGTCTTCATTGCATCGCTTTCGGGAACAATTGCCCGCAAATGCAGTGAGTGTTCCTGATTGGCGCTCAATTCGTGCACAATTATAGAAAAATTAGCAGGCAAACTGTATATAAATCGGGTAATTTGGCTTTTATGGCCTGAAAGGTGGCCGTGCGCGCGGCAACACCCTGGGGGGAACTTTAGGTGAAGGAATTCTGGTTGTGTCGATACTCAAACTGAACAAGGCAATTGCGCTGGCTGCTGCAGCCGCGGCTGCACTCAGCATTGCTGCTGCGCCGGTGAGCGCGCAAACGGGGCAGCGAACCATCAAGGGCGAACGCTATGTGCCCACGATCTGGGTGGACCCGGACGGGTGCGAGCACTGGGTGATGGATGATGGTGCAGAAGGGTTCATGACCCCGCATGTGACCCCTGACGGCAAACCAGTCTGCCGCCGCGGGAATGTCTGCGGTGTTATGCAGACCGATCAATTTTTTGCCACTGACAAGCATTTCATCAATGCGGCGGGCCGCCAGCGTCTGGGTGAATTCTTTCAGAAGGCAAAATCCAATGGCGCACGTTACTTTGTGATTGCGGGCCACACCGACAGCCGCGCTTCGGATGAATACAACATTCGCCTGTCAGAGCGCCGCGCAAGCGCCGTGGCCAAAGTAGGCCGTTCGGTGGGCGCCCGCATTGCTGATATACGGGCCTATGGTGAGCGTGATCCGCGGGTTCCGAACACCAGTGCCGCCAATATGGCTGAGAACCGCCGTGTCGAAATCTATTGCCTGCGCTGAGGGAGAGGGATGATGAAAACTGCTAAAACCGCCGTGTTCCTTGCCGCAGCTGCTGCAATCTCGGCCTGTACACCCGCAATCGACAAAACGACTGACGGGCATGTGGGCGACGGACGTTCGCTGGATCTGTCGAACCTTACAGCCGGCATCTGGGTCGATCCGCAGGGCTGCGAGCACTGGATCATCGACGATGGTCTCGAAGGTTATGCCGATTTGCGCCGAACGCCTGACGGCAAGCCGGTCTGCAACAGCAATCTGCCGCGCAATGTGGCAACCGGTCCCTTCAAAAAGGGCACAACCTTCGGTGACCCGATCTGACAACAGCAATCCGCTGACAATCGCAGCCGCCCTCTGGGGCGGCTGTTTTGTTTCATTTGAGTGATTTTGTGCAGCGCCTTCTTGCGCAAACGCTGCGGTGGAGGCAGACTGAAAGGGCAACGCCAGATTGAGGAGATCAGCTTGGCCATCAGCGCCCTGAATGAACCGCAGACCCAGACCGCAACCCACGAAGTTCTGCTGGAATTTCCCGACAACCGATTGCTGATCGACCTATGCGGCGAATATGACCGCAACCTGGCTGACATTGAACAGAAACTGGGCGTGCAGATCGTCCGCCGCGGCAATCAGCTGTCGGTGATGGGCGAGGTATCCGTGCGTGAACAGGCCGCAGCTGTGCTGACGGCGCTCTACGACCGGTTGGAAACCGGCCGCAGCGTTGAAAGCGGTGATATCGACCGCGAATTGCGCATGGGAAACGAAACGGATGAAGCTGAGCCCGATGGCCAGCTGCAGATGTTCCAGGGCGGCCGGGTGGAAGTTAAGACCCGCAAGAAGCTGGTCGAGCCACGAACAGAGGCGCAGAAGGCCTATGTTCAGTCCCTGTTCGAGCACGAACTCGCTTTTGGAATTGGTCCGGCAGGCACAGGCAAAACATATCTTGCCGTCGCAGTCGGCGTCTCCATGTTCATCACCGGTCACGTCGACCGTATCATCCTGTCCCGACCCGCAGTTGAGGCCGGAGAAAAGCTTGGCTATCTGCCAGGTGACATGAAGGACAAAGTCGACCCTTACATGCAGCCGCTTTATGATGCGCTGAACGACTTTTTGCCCAGCAAGCAGCTGGCCAGGCTGCTGGAAGAGAAGCAGATTGAAATCGCGCCGCTGGCCTTCATGCGGGGGCGGACGCTGGCGAATGCCTTTGTGGTGCTGGATGAGGCACAGAATGCCACCACCATGCAGATGAAAATGTTCCTGACCCGGCTTGGCGAAGGCTCGCGCATGGTGATCACCGGTGACCGGTCCCAGGTCGATCTGCCACGCGGGGTGCCATCCGGCCTAGCGGATGCCGAGCGGCTTTTGAAATCGATCCCCAAAGTCAGCTTCAATTACTTCACTGCACGCGATGTGGTCCGCCATCCGCTTGTGGCCGCGATCATTGAAGCCTATGACGCAGATACCAAACCGGCCTGACCTTTTCTTCTTGCCGGCAATATCCCGGGGGTGCACAGGCTGCCCTCCGCATCGGAACGCTGCATATGACGCTCGACATTTCCATCGAAGACAGCCGCTGGCAGGCAGCCGGTCTTCCGGCTTTGGCTGATGAGGCCGTCACCCTGGTGACGGCGCATTTTGCACTTGATTGCGATGAATGCGAGATTTCGCTGCTGGCCTGTAATGATGTGCGCATTGCAGAACTCAATGCGGAGTTCCGAGAAAAACCGCAGCCGACCAATGTTCTCAGCTGGCCTGCAGAAGATCTGTCGGCGGAGGAAGATGGGGGCGCACCGCTGCCGCCCGAGGCTGATTTTACAGGGGAAATTCCGCTGGGCGACATTGCCATTTCCTTTGACACATGCGCCCGGGAAGCCGCCGAGGCGGGAAAATCCCTGACTGATCATACATATCATCTGATCATTCACGGACTGTTGCATCTTCTGGGCTATGATCACATCCGTGACCACGATGCCGCATTGATGGAAGGGATTGAGGTCCTGCTACTTGGCAAACTGGGTATTGAGAACCCATATATGAGCGAGGACGCCCCGTGACCGGGGTATTTGGAATGGACAGATGGGCGACATAGAAGGCAGTTCTAACGCGGCGCAAGGCGCGCTGCAGGACATCAACGGCACGGTGGCAGATGCGCCGGCCTCTGAGAGCAGCGGGCTATGGGCGCGGCTGCGCAATGTGTTCAACCCGGATCCACAAGAAAGCGAGGACACCGGCGGCGAGCAGCCGGAGCCCGGCGGTGGTCCGCACGGAATGATCAACCTGCGCCGGATGCGGGTGGAGGACGTTGCCATACCCTCAGCCGAAGTCGCCGCTGTACCGGTCAGCGTAGCTAAGGACGATCTGGTTGGGATTTTCCGGAAAAGCGGTTTTACCCGTATACCGGTTTACGAAGGCACGCTGGATACCCCACTGGGTTTTGTTCACCTCAAGGATTTCTCGCTGACGCATGGTTTCAACGGTGGAACCTCCGACTTCGATCTGTCCAAGATGCTGCGCCCGCTGCTGTTCGTGCCGCCATCGATGCCCATCGGGGTGCTGCTGACCAAGATGCAGGCCGAACGGCGCCACATGGCGCTGGTGATTGACGAATACGGCGGTGTGGACGGTCTGGTCACGATTGAGGACCTGATCGAACAGGTGGTGGGGGAGATTGAGGACGAGCATGACGCTGATGAATTGCAAACCTGGTTTGAGGAAAAACCGGGCTGCTACATCGCACTGGCTCGTACTTCGCTGCCTGAGTTCGAGGCCGAGACCGGTCACTCGCTGACCAGCCATGACGACGTGGACGAGGAAGAGATCGAAACCTTGGGCGGTTTGGTGTTCATGCTGTCGGGCCGGGTGCCCGCCCGCGGTGAGGTCATTCAGCACCCCGAAGGTGCAGAGTTTGAAGTTATGGATGCCGACCCGCGCAGGATCAAGCGGCTTCGGGTGCGGCTGCCGGATACTGCTGCATGATTTCAATTGGCTTTCGGCAGGCCGGACGCCAGCTCCGGCTGGCTCCTGCTGCACTGGCCTTTGGCAGCGGCGCGCTGGCGTCGCTGGCGCTGGCGCCCTGGCACCTGCTTCCAGGCCTGCCTGTTGCTCTGGCCGCCGCAGGCTGGCTGGTTCTTAAGGCCGCCTCTGGCCGCGCTGCAGCGCTGGCTGGATGGCTGTTTGGGCTGGGTTATTTTGCAGTCGGCCTTTCCTGGATTCTTGAGCCATTTCAAATCGATCCAGAGCGCCATGCCTGGATGGCGCCTTTTGCGCTTGTCTTTCTTGCAGCCGGTCTCGCCCTGTTCTGGGGCCTGGCTTTTGGCGCCGCGGCCCGTTTCAGCCGTGGGGCGCTGCGGATTCCCATGCTGGTGGCATCGTGGGCGCTGGCGGAGTTTGCCCGCGCCTATATTCTGACCGGTTTTCCCTGGGCAGCCTTTGGGCAGTTCTGGATTGATACGCCTGCCGAAAATCTCCTGCCATGGATCGGTCCTCATGGGCTGGCGCTGCTAACGCTTGTGGCGTTTCTGCCGCTTGCCTTGCTGCGAACGGCCCCCGCCCCTGCCCTGCTGCCGCTTGGGCTGATTGTGGCCGCAGCCCTAAGCCTTCCTGCGCCGCAGCAAACGGCGCAAACGGACAAGATTGTGAGAATCGTCCAGCCCAACGCACCGCAGGATCTGAAATGGCACCCGGATCACAGGTGGCGATTTCTCCGTCGTGCACTGGCTTTTTCTGCCGAACACCCGCGTCCGGATTTGATTGTCTGGCCTGAAACGGCGGTGCCGCAGATGTTGAACTATGCAGGGGATACCCTGCAGATCATTTCCGAAGGCGCGGGCCACGTGCCTGTTTTTCTGGGCATTCAGAGGGAAGAAGGCGGCGCTTATTATAACTCTGCTGTGCTGCTGGACGCGGATGGCCTGCCATCTGCGACTTACGATAAGGCGCATCTGGTGCCGTTTGGGGAATATGTGCCGTTTGGCGACTTCCTAGCCCGCTTCGGTATTCATGGGTTCGCTTCCCGAGCCGGGGCAGGATACGCGGCCGGACCCGGGGCACAGCTGCTGGATCTGCCCATCGGCCGGGCTCTGCCATTGATCTGTTACGAGGCCGTTTTTCCGCAGGATGTAAATGCCGCAGCTGCCCGCGCGGACATGCTGGTGCAGATCACCAATGACGCCTGGTTCGGCACCCGCTCCGGCCCCTATCAGCACCTCGTGCAAGCCCGAATGCGGGCCCTGGAGCAAGGCTTGCCAATGATCCGAGCTGCCAATACCGGCGTCTCGGCAATGATTGCACCAGACGGGAAACTGACAGACAGCCTGCCGTTAGGCGAAGCCGGATTTATCGACGCTGTTTTGCCCGCACCGCTGCCGCCGACACTCTACAGTCGAACCGGAGACTGGCCAGTGTTTCTGCTGTGCCTTCTCATCGCTGCCGCGGGTTTTGTCTTGTCTCGCGGTCATGCGCGGCGGTCATAGATACTTAACTCTCATCGAATATAGATTGACCCGTGGGGACGGGCCGCGTATTGCGGCTTGATACCTGCCACAACGGCTTCCTGGCGTGGCAAGGAAAAACCAATGGAGCACTTCTCATGACCCGTATGAACTATACTTTTACTTCGGAATCTGTTTCCGAGGGCCATCCGGATAAGGTTTGTGACCGTATCTCCGATGCCGTTTTGGATGCTTTTCTGGCAGAAGAACCCGAAGCGCGTGTGGCTGCTGAGACTTTTGCCACCACGAACCGTGTCGTCATCGGCGGAGAAGTGGGGCTGTCCGATCAGGACAAACTGCACGACTATATGGGCCGGATTGAAGAAATTGCCCGCGCCTGCATCAAGGACATCGGTTACGAGCAGGACAAGTTTCACCACGAGACCGTGGAAGTGACGAACCTGCTGCACGAGCAATCCGCCCACATCGCCCAGGGTGTCGATGCGTCTGGCGAAAAGGACGAAGGGGCCGGCGACCAAGGCATAATGTTTGGCTACGCCACCAGGGAAACCGAAGCCCTGATGCCTGCTCCGATCCAATACAGCCATGCGATCCTGCGCCGCCTTGCGGAGGTACGCAAGAACGGCACTGAGCCTGCGCTTGGTCCGGATGCGAAATCGCAACTGTCGGTGGTCTATGAGAATGGCAAGCCGGTTGGTGTCAGCTCGCTGGTGCTGTCGACGCAGCATCTGGATGAATCGCTGACTTCAAATGACATCCGCGCCATTGTGGAACCCTACATCCGCGAAGCCCTGCCTGACGGCTGGCTGACGGCGCAGACCCAGTGGCATGTGAACCCGACAGGGAAATTTGTAATCGGCGGCCCGGATGGCGACGCGGGCCTGACCGGCCGTAAGATCATCGTTGATACCTATGGCGGCGCGGCGCCGCATGGCGGCGGTGCGTTTTCCGGCAAGGATCCGACCAAGGTGGACCGATCCGCTGCTTATGCAGCGCGTTATCTGGCCAAGAACGTGGTGGCCGCTGGCATGGCAGAGCGATGCACGATTCAGCTGTCTTATGCGATTGGTGTGTCCAAGCCATTGTCGATTTATGCCGACACCCACGGCACCGGAGAGATTGATCCGGCGGCCATCGAGCGCGCGATTGATCAGGTCATGGACCTGACCCCGCGCGGCATCCGTTCGCATCTGGGTTTGAACAAACCGATCTACCAGCGCACCGCAGCCTATGGCCATTTTGGCCGCGAGCCGGAAGCGGATGGCGGTTTCAGCTGGGAATGCACGGATCTTGCCGAGGCCCTGAAGCGGGCGGTCTGAGACCGGTTCAAAATCATCAAGGAGCAGGCCGGAAGGCCTGCTTTTTTCTTTTGGGATGTAGGCGAATGCCCGGCTGCGTATGTTCAAAGGGATCGCTTTTGTTGAGGCCGAAACTGCAGTGAAGCGCGCCAAACGGCCGCCTGCCACAGGATACCGTTCGGCGGAACGGATGATGTTTTGAAGGTGGAGCGGCGCGGTTACCTGCGCCATAGTGCCAGGCAGGGATCACGAAACTGCCGGAGCCGCGATGATACGTTTGGTATTTGCTGTTTTCTGTTTGATGCTGGCATCTGCTGCTGCCGCCAAGGAGACCTTGCCGCAAAAGTTCAGCCTGCAAGGTCATACACTGGTCTATGACACCGAAACGGATGTGAAAGACGAACTGGCGGAAATCACAGAAGAGGACGTCACGCACTTTCGCGAAATTCTGGAAAAACGCCCGGAAATCACTGAACTGCAGCTCAACAGTGTTGGCGGCAGTGTGTATGCAGGCGAGGAAATTGCCGGTCTGGTACTGGCCTACGGGTTGGATACGCTGGTGGATGGCACGTGCGTCAGCGCCTGTGTGGACGTCTTTCTGGCCGGCGGGCGCAGACGGATGACCATCGGGTCCAGCATCGGTTTCCACCAGCGCAACTGGCCGGCCGAGGCCGTACACAAATACTACCGCGGCGAACGCAAGCGCCGCCGCTGGGCAACACCGTTTGAGTTCGGTTCCTGGATTTACGAAGACACCCAGCGCGAGGTCTACGAACACCTCAGCTATATGGTTGAGCGCGGGACCGACCCCGGTTTTGCGATTGATACGCTGCGCACCGACCCTGAAGGGGAGTGGTATCCCAGCCGACTGAGGCTCATAGCGGCTGGGGTTCTGCGGGAGCTTCGGCCGGGGCAAACACCCTAGATGGCTTGACCCGCAGGCCTGCTTGCGGCACAGGGGCGGCCAGCCTTTCAATTGATGCCTCGAACAGGAGCCCAGACGCATGTCCGGCGACCAGAAGCCCCGCGAAGACCAGTCCACGGATGCCCGGCCAGCAGCAGAAAATGCGGCAGACAAACACGCAAGCGGCGCGCCTTGGCGCAACTTCTATGGCCGGTTCAAAGGCAAGACCCTGAAAGACAGCCAAAAGCGATACCTGGACGAAGATCTGGCCAGCCTCAGCCCAGGTGCGGTCGGTTGGGAGGAAAACCCGGACCGCAATCCGCTGGACCTTGAAGCGCTGTTCGGCGGCAAGGATACCTGGCTGGAGGTCGGCTTTGGCGGCGGCGAGCATCTGGTGCATCAGGCGGTCAGCAACCCCGAGGTAGGTATCATCGGCGCGGAACCGTTCATCAACGGCGTGGCAATGCTGCTGGGCAAGATCCGCAACGCAGGTGCCGACAACATAGCTGTCCATCCCGGAGACGCCCGCGATCTGATGGATGTGCTGCCCGAGGCTTCCGTTTCGCGTGCCTTTCTGCTGTATCCCGACCCTTGGCCCAAGGCGCGCCATCACCGCCGCCGCTTTGTAACACAGGAACATCTGGAGCCGCTGGCCCGCTGCCTGAAGCCTGGCGCGATCTTCCGTGTCGCCACAGACATTCCCGACTATGTGCGTCAGACTTTGGAAGAGGTGCCGAAGGCCGGTTTTGAATGGCTGGCCGAGGGCCCTGCCGACTGGCGCCAGCCGTGGGATGATTGGATCTCCACCCGCTACGAGCAAAAAGCCCTGCGCGAAGGCCGCACTCCGCATTACCTGACCTTCCGCCGCCTGGGCTGAGCCCAAATACGCTGGACCGGCCAGATCCAATCCGTTACCGATAGCGCAAACGAACAGACGAACGACCGACAGACGAAGGAAGCCCCATGTCCGGACACGGCACGCCCATCCCGATGACCTCCCACCCTGCGGACCCGATCAAGGGCGTGGCAGAGGTGCCTGGCGACAAGTCGATCTCGCACCGCTCGCTGATCCTGGGGGCGCTGTCGGTGGGCGAGACCAAGATTTCAGGTCTGCTTGAGGGTGAGGATGTGCTGGATACGGCCAAGGCGATGCGGGCCTTTGGTGCTGAGGTGGTGAACCACGGAGGCGGCAACTGGTCGGTTTTCGGGGTTGGTGTCGGTGGTTTTGCAGAGCCGGACAATGTAATCGACTGCGGCAACTCCGGCACTGGTGTACGGCTGATCATGGGGGTGATGGCGACCTCTCCGATCACGGCGACTTTCTCCGGCGATGCCTCGCTGAACAAACGCCCGATGGCGCGCGTAACCGACCCTCTGGCACAGTTTGGCACCCAATCCGTGGGCCGTTCCGGCGGCCGACTGCCGATGACCATCGTTGGCGCTGCTGATCCGGTGCCCGTCCGCTATACGGTGCCGGTGCCTTCGGCACAGGTAAAGTCCGCAGTGCTCTTTGCCGGTCTCAACGCGCCGGGCAAGACCGTGGTGATCGAACAGGAAGCCACCCGCGACCATACAGAACGGATGCTTGCCGGTTTCGGAGCCGAGATCACCACAGAAGAGACCGAAGAGGGCCGGGTCATCACTCTGACTGGCCGGCCAGAGCTGAAGCCGCAGGTGATCGCCGTGCCGCGCGATCCCTCTTCGGCCGCATTCCCGGTCTGTGCTGCACTGATCACCCCCGGTTCCGACGTGCTGGTACCGAACATTGGCCTGAACCCGACCCGCGCAGGGCTTTTTTACACGCTGCAGGACATGGGCGCGGATCTGACTTTTGAAAACATGCGCGAAGAGGGCGGCGAACCAGTGGCCGACCTGCGTGCCAAATACTCGCCGGACATGAAAGGCATCGCAGTGCCGCCGGAGCGCGCGGCCTCGATGATTGATGAATACCCGGTACTGTCGGTGGTGGCCGCCTTTGCAGAAGGCAAAACCATGATGGCGGGCGTCAAGGAACTGCGCGTCAAGGAAAGCGACCGGATCGACGCGATGGCCAAGGGCCTGCGCGCCAATGGTGTTACCGTCGAGGAAGGCGATGACTGGTGGGAAGTCACCGGCCTGGGCATCAACGGGGTTCCCGGCGGCGGCACTGGCGAAAGTTTCCTGGACCACCGCATCGCCATGTCCTTTATGGTGATGGGCATGGGTGCGCAGAACCCGGTCTCTGTCGATGACGGAAGCCCGATCGCCACGTCCTTCCCGATCTTCGAAAGCCTAATGGGCGGATTGGGTGCCAAGCTGGAGCGCACATGAGCGAGAGCTTCACCATAGCTGTTGATGGCCCAGCCGCTGCGGGCAAGGGTACTTTGTCCAAAGCTCTGGCTGCGCACTATGGCTTTGGCCATCTGGACACGGGCCTTCTGTATCGCGCCGTAGGAGCAAAGATGCTGGATGGTGAGACGCCCGTGGAAGCTGCGCAGAACCTGACACCAGAAGATCTGGCACGCGGTGACCTGCGCGGACCGGAAGTCGCACAGGCGGCGTCCAAAGTTGCAGTAATCGCTGCGGTGCGGGCGGCACTGGTGGATTTTCAACGCGCCTTTGCCCGCCGCGCGGGCGGTGCGGTGTTGGACGGGCGCGATATCGGCACAGTGATCTGCCCCTATGCGCAAGTGAAGTTCTTTGTCACGGCCAGTGCCGAGGTCCGTGCCCGCCGCCGGTTCCAGGAATTGGCGGCAGCTGGCAAGGTGACAACGCTCGAAGAGGTGCTGAGCGACGTGAAAACCCGGGACGAGCGTGATATGAACCGGGCCGAAGCGCCGCTGCGGCCGGCTGCTGGTGCCATTCTGATCGACACCAGCGATCTGAGCATCGAGGAAGCCTTGAACAAGGCAATGGCAGTGATTGAAGCGCGCCTTGATGTGGGCGAAGAGCTGCCCTAGCCTTTCCATTCAGCTTTTCGGACGCATGTAGCTCTGTTTGGGCCGGGGTACATGTGGCAGCAAACATGAACCTGACGGTTATCGGGCAGGGTCATAGGGCGCCACCGGGTAGCGGCAGGGCTCGGCCCCTTCCCAATTGTCTGAACCTCATTCCAGTTCCGGATCACTCATCTGTGCATGGCAGCTTAGCCAGCAGCGCATTAGCCTGTATGTGGATGCTGATAGGAGGGTCATTCATGGCTTGGCTCAAGACAATTGCGATGGTTTGCGTTCTTGCGACGCCTGTGCAGGCGCAGGAAGAGCCGGAACCGCCAATGACCTATGAACGTTTGGGCCGCATTCTTTTTGCACTGGATGAAGATGCGCAGCCGGTCGGGCAAGGGTTTCAGCTGGCGATCTCCGGGGTTCCGATGCTGGTGGTCACCGATCCGGCAGCGGACCGGATGCGGGCGATGGTGCCGCTGCGCCCGGCCGAAGGGCTGACGGCGGAGGAATTGATGCGGATGATGCAGGCCAATTTCGATTCCGCACTGGATGCACGGTATGCCATTGCCAAGGGACAGCTATGGGCGGTGTTCATTCATCCGCTATCACCGCTGCGGAAGGATCAGCTGATTTCCTCGTTGGGGCAGACAGTTAACATCGCGCGCACCTATGGGACGCTTTACACTGGCGGAGCCTTGCAGTTCGGCGGCGGCGACAGCCCAGGCATGCAGCGGCAGCTGATCGAGGAACTGCTGGAAAAGGGTGAGGAAATCTGATCTTCGCCGGGCTGATTCAGCCCCCGTCCCGAATACGAAAATCTGCCAGCTTTCCCGCCTTGGCGATAAATTTCGTCACTTTGTGCGCCGAATAATATGCACCAAGTCGCAAGCGGCGGCCTAAAGTCGCTGCAAACGGTTTGGAGAGCGCCCATGACCACATTCAAGGACCGGCTGACTGCGCTGCGCCGCGACTTCCATCGCCATCCTGAGCTGGGCTTCCAGGAAGACCGCACCAAGGCAAAGGTTGCGGAACAACTGCGCGGACTGGGGCTGGAGGTGCATCAGGGCGCAGGTGTCATCGGATTGCTGCGAGCCCGCCAAGGGAACCGGGCTATCGGACTGCGGGCTGATATGGACGCGCTGCCGATCGATGAGATCTCTACCCATGATTACGTTTCGCAAACGCCGGGGAAAATGCATGCCTGCGGTCATGATGGCCATATGGCGATGCTTTTGGGTGCCGCCGAACGGCTGACCCAGGAACAAGGCTTTGACGGCACCGTGGTGTTCATCTTCCAGCCCAACGAAGAACACGGTTTGGGTGCGCAGGCAATGATTGCCGAGGGCGTGCTGGAGAAATTCCCGATCGAAGAGGTCTATGCCATCCATAACCTTCCCGGGGCGCCAGTCGGGCAAATCTCGACCCGGGCGGGCCAGATCTGCAACAGCGAAAGCCTGTTTGAAATCTCGATCAAGGGGAAGGGCGGCCATGCCTCGATGCCGCAGGCCGGGGTGGATGCGATCACGGTTGGTGCAGAGCTGGTGCTGGCGCTGCAGACCATTGTCTCACGCAAGCTGGCACCTGGAGCAGGAGCTGTGGTTTCGGTCACAGAGTTTCAGACTGACGGTCAGCGCAATGTGCTGCCGGGTCACGCGGTTCTGAAAGGCGATGTCAGAGCGCGGGTTCCCGAGGACCGCAAATCGGTTGAGCGCTTCATGCGCCAGATCGCAACCGGAGTCGCCGCCACCCACGGGGTGGAGGTCGAGATGAGCTTCAATACTGAATTTGTTGAGGCCATCAATGCGGAAGGCCCGACAGAGGCCGTCTACCGCGCTGGTGAGGCTGCGGGCTGCGAGGTGATCCGCAACCGGCCGCCGATGAGTTTCTCCGAGGATTTCGCCTATTTTGCAGAAGCGGTCCCGGGTTGCTTCCTGCTGCTGGGAAACGGTGAAAACGGCCCCAACGGGCAGCCGCTCCATTCGGCGGATTATGATTTCAATGACGCTCTGCTGACGATTGGCGCAGAGTTCTGGGTGCAGCTGGTCCGTGACCGGTTGCCAGCGGGAAAGGACTGACCATGTTTGAGAATTTTGCGGTTTCCATGGGCTATGCAGCCGGCAGCCCAAAGGCCGGCGAGGCAGCATATGCGGTTTTGTCCGAGCGGGATTTCGGCAACGCGCAGGCGGAAATCACTGCTTGGGACGGCTATGAAGCGACACCGCTGGTGTCTCTGGCTGGTCTGGCAGACAAGATCGGCATTGCCCGTATTGACTATAAAGACGAAGGCCCGCGGTTCGGCCTTGGCAGCTTTAAGGCGCTGGGCGGGTCTTATGCTGCGCTGCGGGTGCTGCAGCGGGAGCTGAGCAAACAGCTGGGGCAGGACGTCAGCCTGGAAGCCATCCGCAAAGGCGCGCACAAGGAAGCCTGCGCAGGCATCACTCTGGTTTCCGCCACCGACGGCAATCATGGGCGCTCGTTGGCCTGGGGGTGCAAGCGTTTTGGCGCGCCCTGCCGCATCTATATCCATGCTGAGGTCAGCGAAGGCCGTGCCGTGGCGATGCGTGAACTGGGCGCCGAGGTGATCCGGATCAGCGGCGACTATGACGAATCTGTTCTGCTGGCCAAGAAAGAGGCCGATGAAAACGGCTGGTTCGTGGTCTCCGATACCTCCTGGGAGGGTTACACCGAGCCGCCGCGCGACGTGATGGCCGGCTATAGCGTGATGACCCGCGAGGCCTGCGAAGCACTGGATCAGGCGCCGACCCATGTATTCCTGCAGGGCGGTGTCGGCGGACTGGCGGCCTCGGTCGCGGCAGCGCTGCGGCAGTATTATGGGACAGAGGCGCCGCGGGTTGTGATCGTAGAGCCTGAACTGGCCGCCTGCCTCTTCGACAGCGCCAAAACCGGCAAGGCCACCAATTTCGCCATTCAGGAAGAGACGATCATGGCGGGCCTCTCCTGCGGTGAGCCGTCGGAAATGGCCTGGGAAATTCTGGCCGAGGAAGCGTCTGACTTTCTGACCATTCCGGACAGCATTGTGGCGCCCACGGTGCGGCTGCTGGCCAATGCGGAAACCGGTGATCCGGCGGTTGAAGCAGGCGAAAGCGCAGTTGCCGGGCTGTCTGCCCTCATCGCGGCTTGCCAGTCTTCGCAGATGAAAGAGGCGCTGGGTCTGGATGCCGGTTCCCGCGTGCTGCTGATTGGGTCCGAAGGTGTCACCGATCCGGCGATCTTTGCCGCGATCATGGAGGGCAAGAACCATGTCTGAGGCACCCGCGCGCGGGTTTTCAGAGGCTGAATTCGCAGCACGGACCGAAAAGGCACAAGTAATAATGGCACAGCAGGGGCTCGACGGGCTGCTGCTGCTGACTGAGCCAGAGGTACGCTATTTCAGCGGCTTCCACACGCTGTTCTGGCAAAGCCCGACCCGGCCCTGGTTCCTGTTTGTGCCGCCTGTGGGCAAGCCCATCGCGATCATCCCGGAAATCGGCGCTGATCTGATGCGCCGCACCTGGATCGAAGACATCCGCACCTGGAGCGCACCTGCGCCTGAAGATGATGGGCTCAGCCTGTTGACAGAACTATTGTCGCCGATCGCAGGGCGCGGCGGGTCAATTGGCGTGATGAAGGGCCACGAAACCGCGCTCAGGATGCCCTTGGGCGATTATGAACGACTGATGGCAGGGCTGCCGGGGTTGAAGGTGGCAGATGCCACCCCGCTGGTTCGCAGCCTGCGGATGGTGAAATCGCAAGCCGAGATTGAGAAGCTGCGCCATATCTGCGGCATCGGTTCACGCAGTTTTGCCCGCGTGCCAAAACTGGCCCAGGCGGGGCAGCCGTTTGAGGATCTGTTCCGGGCCTTCCGCCGCGAAGCGCTGGCGCAGGGCGCTGACGATGTGCCCTATCTGGTCGGGGGAGCTGATCAGGGCGGTTACAGCGATGTGATTTCCCCGCCGACGGGCCGTCCTTTGCAGGCAGGCGACATCGTGATGCTGGATACCGGCTCCACCTGGGACGGATACTTCTGTGATTTTGACCGAAACTTTGCGATTGGCCATGCCGATGAGCCGTCGAAACGGGCCTATGATGTATTGTGGCGGGCCACCGAAGCCGGCATCGCGGCAGCCAAACCTGGCGCCACATGCCGGGATCTGTTTCAGGCGATGCAAGCCGTGATTGCCGAGATGGATGATCAGGGCGGTGACGTTGGGCGGCTGGGGCATGGTTTGGGGATGCAGCTGACCGAATGGCCGTCGCATGCAGCTTTTGACACCACTGTGATCCAGGAAAACATGGTGCTGACCCTGGAGCCTTCGCTGGGCTATGGGGACGGCAAGATCATGGTGCATGAGGAAAACATCGTGGTGCGGGCGGATGGCGCAGAGCTTTTGACAGTGCGTGCTGCGCCGGAGTTACCGGTGATCTGAAGGAGGTCTTTGGCCATGAAGCTGCCCTATGACACGGATGCAGGGATAGGAACCCGCGCCACCTTGGGGGTTATTGTTCTGGAAACCGATGAAACGCTGGAGCCGGAGTTCTCCCGGATGATGGCCCAGCCCGGTGTTGCGCTTTATCACAGCCGCATCCCGATGGTGCCGGAAGTGCGCCCTGAGACGCTTGCAAAGATGCAGGCGGATCTGCCGGCCTCGGCACGGCTGTTTCCTTCTACGCCGGACTTTGACGTGATCGGATACGGCTGCACGTCTGCCTCTACGGTGATCGGTTCAGACAAGGTGGCCGAGGCGGTGCAGACCGTTCTTCCCACGGTCAAGGTGACAGACCCGCTGGCAGCAATCATCGCGGCAGGCAGGGCGCTGGGGGCCGCACGGTTCGGTTTTGTCACCCCCTATCTGCCAGAGGTTTCGGCGCAGATGCGTGCAAAACTGGAAGCGGAAGGGTTTGAGATCACAGGTTTCGGGTCATTTGAACAGAAGGACGACCGGGTGGTGGCGCGGATCAGCGAGACAGCTATTGCCAAAGCAGCCAAACAGGTCGCTGCACAGGCGGAGTGCGACGCCATTGTCATTTCCTGCACCAACCTGCGCTGCCTGCAGGTCATCCCAGAGATTGAAGCAGAGACAGGCGTGCCTGTGATTTCCAGCAATCAGGCGCTGGGCTGGCACATGCTGCGGCTTGCAGGCGTAGCAGACGAGCGGCCGGCGTTTGGCAGGCTGTTCACTCAGGCGCTGGCAGTCTGATGATTAAAATTGTTCAGGATTTGCCAGCTGGCAATCTGCATCAGGCCGTGGCGCAGAAACGGCGCAGTCTGCGCTTGTAATCTGCGTGCAGACCGCCACAGATAGTCTCTGGAAACGTGAATTGTTCCAGCGAGGAAGCCCGGATGCCTGCTGCACGCCCCGATAACCGCAATGTCCTGTTCATCATCATTGACCAATTGCGCGCGGATTGTGTGTCCGGGGCATTGGCCGATCATGTGAACCTGCCGAACATCCGCGCCTTCATGCAAGAAGGGGTTTCCTTTGAGCGGCATTTCTCTGTGACCAACCCTTGTGGACCCTCACGGGCATCGATCCTGACTGGGCAATATGCGATGAACCATCGTTCTGTCCGCAATGGCACCCCCCTGCGCCATGACACGCCGAACATTGCCACTGAGATGCGCAAGGCGGGCTATTTGCCAATGCTGTTCGGCTACACTGACACTTCGCAGGACCCCCGCGCCTATGACGCCAACGATCCGGCGCTGCGCAGCTATGAATACCCGATGACCGGGTTTCACGAGATGACAGAGATGCGGCTGGAAATGTCCTATCCATGGCAATCGCATCTGATGAACCGAGGGTACCAGTTCGAAAAATTTTGGGATGTCTACAAACCGGTGTCCCCGGATGGCGGCGCACCCTCCCTGAACGATCCGGCGCTTTACGCGGCAGAAGACAGTGACACTGCGTTTCTGACCGACTCCTTTCTGGGGAAAATGTCGGCCTATCAGAAAGAAAGCTGGTTCGCGCATTTGACATACATCCGCCCACATCCGCCACTGGTGGCGCCTGCGCCCTATAACAGCATGTATGACCCGGCCAGCGTACCTTTGCCACAGCGGTTGGCAACAGCGGCGGAGGAATGCACCCAGCATCCGTTCTTTGAACCCCTGCAGCAAACAAGCCCCCCCGCCAGCTTTGTCGAGGGCTTTCCCGAGCTGGAGCCGACTGATGAAAACATCCGCACCTTACGGGCCGTGTATCTGGGGCTGGCAACCGAGGTGGATCATCATGTCGGGCGGGTGATCCAGTTCCTGAAGGACACTGGCCAATACGACAGCACGTTGGTTGTGATCACTGCAGACCACGGCGAGATGCTGGGCGACCGGCATTCCTGGGGCAAGATGACTGTATACGACGCGGCCTATCACACGCCGCTGATTATCCGGATGCCGGGGAATGACAAGAACGCTGGTGGCTGTATCTCGCACATCACCGAGTCTATCGACGTGACGCCAACGATACTGGAGTGGGTGGGGCAGGATGTGCCGAATTCCATGGACGGTCGGTCACTGCTGCCGCTCCTGAAGGGGGAAGCACCACAGGACTGGCGGCCATACTCCTTTTCGGAACTGGATTTTTCCGAACCACTGGCACCGACACTGTGGCAAAGGAAGTTAGGCACATCAGCCAGCGAGTCCTGCCTGGGCATCCTGCGGGATGAGCGGTTCACCCTGGTTGAGTTCGCCGCCGATCTGCCGCCGATACTGTTTGACAGTCAAGGCCGGGGGGAATTGGAGAATGTAGCCGGAAAGCAGGAATATGCGGCGGAACTGAACCGCCTGACCCGCCTGATGCTGCGGCACCGGATGCGGAACATGGACCACACATTGTCTCTCACTTCTATCACCCCGGATGGTGCGCGCAGCGTAAACAGGTGTGACGCCTGAAGTTTTCTGCGCTCGGTTGGAGGAAATGATCGGTGGGCGGCAAACTTGCAAGTCATTCTCATTTACATTGCAGTTGCGAATGATTTGCAATAACGTCTAACCCAAAGACATCGTTACGTGGAGAATCGGATGTTCCCGCCCCTGTTCAAGACTGTTTCTGCGGCTGCCATCGCGGCTGTTGCAGCCAGCGCAGCCCTTGCGGATGACAAGATGAAGGTCGTCACTACCTTCACTGTTCTGGCTGACATGGCCGCCAATGTGGCAGGTGACGCGGCCGAAGTCGTGTCTGTCACCAAGCCAGGAGCAGAGATCCACGGATATGAACCTACTCCGCGTGACATCGTGCGGGCATCCGATGCAGATCTGATCCTGTGGAACGGCATGAATCTGGAACTGTGGTTCGAACAATTCCTGACGAATCTGGAGGGGGTGCCTTCTGCCACTCTGACCGATGGGATCAGCCCGATCCCGATCGGGGCCGGCTCCTATGAAGGCAAACCCAACCCGCACGCCTGGATGGGGCTGGATAACGCGCTGATCTATATTGACAACATTGTCGAGGCCTTCGCTGAGCATGACCCGAAAAACGCAGCCATCTACGTGAAGAATGCCGGCGCGTACAAAGACAGGCTGCGCGCCACCATCGAACCACTGCGCGAGGCGATTGCACAGATCCCCGAAGACAAACGCTGGCTGGTGACCTGCGAAGGCGCCTTCAGCTATCTGGCCCGCGACTTTGCCATGAAGGAGCTGTATCTCTGGCCGATGAATGCCGATCAGGTCGGCACTCCGCAGCAGGTCCGAGCCGTGATCGATGGTGTGCGTGCAAATGACATCCCTGTGGTCTTCTGCGAAAGCACTGTGAACACCGCCCCGGCTGAGCAAGTGGCCCGTGAAACCGGCGTGGCTTATGGCGGTGAGCTGTATGTGGACTCGCTCAGCGAGGCGGACGGGCCAGTTCCGACCTACCTGGATCTGCTCAGGGTCACATCGCAGACTGTGGCCCGCGGGCTGGTCGAGGTCTCCAACTAAGCTACCTTTCTTGCATATCCCTTTGCCCCGCAGCGAAAGTTGCGGGGCGTTTCATTTCACAAAGCACAACTTCTGTGTGTAACTCTGCAGAACAGCCCATGCTTGATGCCAACGAGACCCGAATAATGGACACCAGCGCTCATCCCACGGACGGCGGGATTGCCGCCGAGAATGTCACGGTAACCTACCGTAACGGCCATACAGCGCTGTGGAATGCAAGCTTTGGCATCCCCCGTGGCACGGTGACTGCGCTGGTTGGGGTGAACGGGGCGGGCAAATCGACCCTGTTCAAGGCGATCATGGGGTTTGTGCCGACCGCACAGGGTGAAATCCGCATCCTTGGGATGACGGTCAAGGAGGCGCTGCGCAAGAACCTGGTTGCCTATGTGCCCCAGTCGGAGGAAGTCGACTGGGCCTTCCCGGTGCTGGTCGAGGACGTGGTGATGATGGGCCGTTACGGGCATATGGGGTTTCTGCGCCGTGCCAAGGCAGCGGACCACGAGGCCGTCGATCAGGCGCTGCGACGTGTGAACATGCAGGACTTCCGCCACCGTCAGATCGGTGAGCTGTCCGGTGGCCAGCGCAAACGGGTGTTTCTGGCCCGCGCGCTTGCGCAGGACGGGCAGGTGATCCTCTTGGATGAACCCTTTACCGGTGTTGATGTGAAGACCGAAGAGCAGATCATCGCCCTGTTGCGTGAACTGCGTGCTGAGGGCCGGGTGATGCTGGTCTCGACCCACAATCTGGGCAGCGTGCCGGAATTCTGTGACCGTACCATTCTGGTCAAAGGCACGGTGCTGGGCTTTGGGCCGACCGAAACCACCTTTACCCGCGCAAATCTGGAGCACGCTTTCGGCGGCGTGCTGCGCCATTTCACCCTGGGTGGCGATGCGTTGCATGACGACGGCGACACCCGCGAAGTCACCATCCTGACCGACGACGAACGGCCCTTTGTCCAATACGGCGAACGGACTCAGACCCGCGAGAGCCGGGAGCAGGAATGATGGAATACCTGCTGGAGCCATTTGCCTACAACTATATGACCAATGCGATGTGGGTCTCTGCTCTGGTCGGCGGGGTTTGTGCTTTTCTGTCTGCCTATCTGATGCTGAAAGGCTGGTCTTTGATTGGCGATGCACTGTCCCATTCGGTGGTGCCAGGGGTGGCGGGCGCCTATATCCTTGGACTGCCTTTTGCGCTGGGCGCGTTCATTGCGGGCGGATTGGCGGCGGGCGCGATGCTGTTCCTGTCGGAACGCTCTGGCCTCAAGGTCGATGTGATCATCGGTCTGATCTTCACCTCCTTTTTCGGCCTTGGCCTGTTCATCGTCTCAATCAGCCCGATGTCGGTTTCAGTGCAGACCATCACCATGGGCAACGTCCTGGCCATCACGCCGGAGGACACGGCTCAGCTGGCGATCATCGGCTTTGTCTCGCTGGCGGTGCTCTTGGCCAAATGGAAGGATCTGATGGTCACTTTCTTTGATGAAAACCACGCCCGCACCATCGGCTTGCGTCCCGGATTGCTCAAGGCGGTGTTCTTTGTGCTGCTGTCGGCCTCTGTGGTGGCGGCGATGCAGACCGTGGGAGCCTTTCTGGTGATCGCCATGGTGGTGACACCCGGTGCCACGGCCTATCTGCTGTGCGACCGCTTCCCACGGCTGATCTTGCTGTCCGTGGTGATCGGCGCGGCGACCAGCTTTCTTGGCGCCTATGCCAGCTATTTTCTGGATGGCGCCACAGGCGGCATCATCGTGACGCTGCAGACGCTGATCTTCCTTGTGGTGTTCATTTTTGCCCCGAAACACGGGTTGCTGGCCGCCAAACGCAAGGCACGCAACGCTTTGAAACGGGGACCTGCGGCACAAGAGGGGCTGCGTGATGGACTTTGAAACGCTGCTGATGCCGTTCCAGTTTGCCTTCATGCAGAACGCCTTCTGGATTTCCCTGATCGTCTCGGTTCCGACGGCGCTGCTGTCCTGCTTTCTGGTGATGAAAGGCTGGGCGCTGATGGGCGATGCGGTCAGTCACGCGGTGCTTCCGGGGATCGTGCTGGCCTATGTCATCGGCATCCCGCTGATCATCGGTGCCTTTGCCGCCGGTATGCTTTGTGCGGTGGCAACCGGCTTTCTGTCCGGCAACAGCCGGGTCAAGCAGGATACGGTGATGGGCGTGGTCTTTTCCGGCATGTTCGGATTGGGCATCGTGATGTATGTCGGGCTCGAGACCAACGCGCATCTGGACCACATCCTGTTCGGCAACATGCTGGGCGTTGAAGGGCATGAGCTGTGGACCGCAGGCATCATCTCGCTGCTGGTCGGTACCGGGCTGGTGCTCAAGTGGAAGGACCTGCTGCTGCACAGTTTTGATCCGGCTCAGGCGCAGGCCTCCGGGCTGCCGGTCACGGTGCTGCACTACGGGCTGCTGGCGGCGCTGTCGCTAACCATTGTGGCGACCCTGTCGGCGGCCGGGCTGATCCTGGCAATCGGTTTGCTGATTGCGCCGGGGGCGGTGGCCTTTCTGGTGGTGCGCAAGTTCTCCACCATGCTTTGGGTCTCGGTTCTGGTCTGCATGTTCTCGATGGTGGCGGGCACCTATGCCAGCTTCTTTCTTGACAGTGCTCCGGCGCCGACCATCGTGCTGATCCTGACGCTGATGTTCATCCTGGCCTTTGTGCGGCGGCTTTATCTGACGCGCCGCAGCTCAATGCAGCGAGTCAAAGATTCCTCTGGGATCGTGTGAATCATTCGGTGCTGGCTGCAACCATTTCTAACAGCCACTGCCGCACCAGTTCGGCGTTCGGAACCAGATCCTGGCTTTTGGACCACACCAGGTAGAACCCTGCCCCAGTGGTCCAGGACCATTCCTCCCGTGCGGCCAAAAGCCCCTGTTTGATCAGTGGCTGTGTCACATGCCGCCAGCCAAAGGCAAAGCCCTCGCCGGCAATGGCCGCCTGCAGAACCAGGGCATAATCATTCAGTCGCATGCCAGCAGCTGGCGGGCGCCCGGTGACCCCGAAGTGTTCAAACCATTGCTGCCACCGGGGCCTCTCCCGGATTGGTTCTTCCAGATGGATCAGCCGCTCATGCAGCAGGTTTGGCACTGTTGCCAGGTTCACGGCTGAGGTCATCACCCGCGGGCTGGCCACCGGATAGATCACCTCCGGCGCAATCAGGGCTGAATGACAGTCCGGCCAGTTTCCATCACCACGCCGCACCGCCAGCGAGATGCCTTCGGTATTGATATCCGGTTCCCGGTCCGAACTTTGCAGCCGCAGGTCGATATCCGGGTGCGCCTCGTGCAGCTGGGTCAATCTTGGCATCACCCAGTAGTATGCAAAAGCAGAGGAGCAATTGAGCGTGACATGGTCATTGCGCCCAAACTGCCGCACAGCTTTGGCCGAGGTCAGCACGTCCTCCAGCGCCTTGGCGACATCAGTGTAAAGCCGCATACCAGCTCCGGTCAGCTCTACTCTGCGATGGCTACGGCGGAACAAAACAACGCCCAGAGACGCTTCCATCTGTTTGATAGCCGCACTGACGGCAGGCTGCTGCACGTTCAGTTCTTCTGAAGCACGGGTAAAGGACCCGTGCCGGGCGGCGGCCTCGAACACGATCAGGTGGCGCGGACTGGTCAGGAGCTTCCATAGTTCTTGCATAAACCCAAGTTATCCAAACGATCAGATTTTTCAACAGTCACAAACCCAGGTCCGGGATTTAGTCTTACGCATCATTTGAGTCTTTGGAGAGCCCCATGGCCCGACGCGCCCGCGCATCCCGCGACAGAAACACTGCCCCTGCCGGCGCTCCGGCTTCGCCCTGGATTCAGCGCACATTGCCGTTTTTTGATGTGCTGGATGAAGAAAAGCTGACCAAAATCGAAGCTCAGGTTGACTGGATCTTCGAGGATGTCGGCATTGCCTTCCGGGATGACGCCGAAGCCCTGAGGATCTGGAAAGACGCGGGGGCGCGGATTGACGGCGACACCGTGCGCGCCGATGCGCAGTGGATCCGGTCGCTCTGCGCCAAGGCGCCGCAGGAATTTACCCAGCTGGCCCGCAACCCGGCGCGCTCGGTTACCATTGGCGGCAACAATCAGGTGTTCGCGCCGATCTATGGCGCGCCTTTTGTGCGCGATCTGGAAGGCGGCCGCCGCTATGGCGACATGGAAAGCTTTGAGAAGCTGGTAAAGCTCACCTATATGCATCCGAACCTGCATCATGGCGGGCTGGTGATCTGCGAACCCTGTGACGTGCCGGTCTCCAAGCGCCATTTCGACATGCTGTTTGCCCATATGACGCTGAGCGACAAACCGCATCTGGGCGCCATCACTGAGATGTCCCGCGCGCAGGACAGTGTCGACATGGCCGAGATCGTCTTTGGGCGTGACGTCATGGACAACAACTGCGTGATCATGGGCAATGTGAACACCAACTCACCGCTCCTAGTCGACAAGGTGGTGACTGAGGCTGTGCGCACCTATTCCGCCCGCGGGCAGGGAATGGTGGTTGTTCCGTTCATCCTGACTGGTGCGATGGGGCCAGTATCGACTGCGGCGTCGGTCGCGCAGGCGATGGCCGAAGCAATGATGGTTTGTGCCTTCACACAACTTGTTCGTCCCGGAGCGCCTTTCGTGCTGGGCAATTTCCTGTCGTCGATGTCGCTGAAGTCCGGCGCGCCGACCTTTGGTATGCCTGAACCGGTGGTGTCGAATTATGCCATCGGCCAGCTGGCGCGCCGTGCAGGCCTGCCGCTGCGTTGCGGCGGGTCGCTGACAGCGTCCAAGATCGAAGACGCCCAGGCGGCCTATGAGAGCGCAGATTCGATGCACTCCACCATGCTGGCTGGCGCAAACTTTGTGCTGCATTCGGCAGGCTGGATGGAAGGCGGGCTGTGCACCGGATTCGAGAAGCTGATCATGGATGCCGACCGGCTGGGCTCCTACCAGAAGGTGCTGAGCCAGGGCCTGGATACCAGTGATGAAGCCTTTGCCCGCGATGCCTATGGCGAAGTAGAGCCGGGTGGGCATTTCCTCGGCTCCGGTCACACCATGCGCAATTACCAGACCGCGTTTTATGAGCCGAAGCTCAGCGACAGCGAAAACGTTGAAAGCTGGGAAGAGGGCGGGTCCAAAGACATGCGTCGCCGTGCCTATGAACGCTGGAACCAGATGCTGAACGAATATCAGGCGCCGCCGATGGATGAGGCGGTGAAAGAGGAGCTGGCCGCCTATGTCGCCCGCCGCAAGGAGGAGATCCCGGATGCGTGGTACTAAGGCAAGGAATTCTTCCGCCATTTCTTCAGCTTGTGCAGGATCTGCCGGTTTACCCCGGCGCCCCCTGTGCGCCCACCCCACTCCGCCTTTGCACCCCCAGGGTGTCATGTACCGCAATTCCCGCATTTTGCCCCAGACCTGAGGACAAACCCATGTCAGACAATTTTGCCCAATCGACGCTCAACATCCACAAGGAGGAGAGCACCGGCGACAAGAAGCTGCCGAGCCACGCCAAAGCGGTGATTATCGGTGGCGGTGTGGTTGGCTGCTCGATCCTGTTCCACCTGGCCAAGTTCGGCTGGAAGGATGTGGTGCTACTGGAACGCGACGAGCTGACCTCCGGTTCCTCCTGGCACGCGGCGGGACAGATCCATACCATTTCGTCCGACCCGAACATCTCGCGCCTGCAGAGCTATACCATCGACCTTTATAAGGAGATCGAGAAGACCTCTGGCCACAGCGTCGGCCTGCACATCACCGGCGGGTTTTATCTGGCGTCGAACAAGACCTGGTACGACTACCTGAAACGCGAACGTTCCAAGGCGCGGTACATGGGTCTGAACCAGGAGTTCATCAGCCCCAAGGAAGTGGCCGAGCGCCACCCGCTGATCGACCCGAAACACTACCACGCGGCGCTGTGGGATGATCAGGACGGCGATCTGGACCCCTCAGGCGCGACCTACGCCTTTGCGAAATCCGCCCGCGTGCATGGCGCGCAATATTTCACTCATACGCCGGTGACCGGCACCACCCAGCGCCCTGACGGCAGCTGGGACGTGGTCACGCCGCGCGGTGTAATCAATGCCGAGCATATCGTGAACTGCGGCGGCCTGTGGGCGCGGGAAGTCGGCCATATGCAGGGCATCAACCTGCCGGTGCAGCCGATGGAGCACCACTATCTGATCACCGACAAGATCGACGCAGTGGCCAATCACCCGACCCGCCTGCCGGCCGGTATCGACTATGAGGCCAACATCTATTTCCGGCAGGAACGACAGGGGATGCTCTTGGGCACCTATGAACCGAAGGGCACACCGTGGAAAGTCGGCGGCACGCCCTGGGACTTTGGCCATGAGCTGCTGCAGCCGGATCTGGACCGGATTGCCGACCGTCTGGAGATGTCGTTTGAACGCATCCCAGCCATCGGCGAGGCCGGCATCAAGGACATGATCAACGGGCCGTTTACATTCGGCCCCGACGGTAACCCGATGATTGGCCCGGTTCCGGGCATGAAAAACTACTGGTGCGCCGTGGGCGTGATGGCGGGCTTCTGCCAGGGCGGCGGTGTGGGCCTGACCATGGCTGAATGGATGATCGACGGTGAACCCTCCATCGACGTCTGGGCCATGGATGTGGCGCGCTTTGGTGACTTTGCAACCCCCGACTGGGGCACCGTGAAGTCGACCGAGAACTACGAGCGCCGCTTCGTGATGACCTTCCCGAATGAGACGCTGCCGAAGGGCCGGATGCAGAAGACCACCGCCCTCTATGACCGGCTGGTCGCCAAGGGCGCGCGGATGGGCCAGGGCTTTGGCCTGGAGAACGCGCTGTGGTTTGCCGATGGCCCCGAGGACGCCCATGAAGAGCCGACGTTTGAGCGCAACCGCAGCCACGACTATGTGGCGCGCGAGGTCAAAGCGGTGCGCGAAGCGGTGGGTGGCATCGAAGTTGCCAACTTTGCCAAGCATGAGTTCAAGGGCGCAGGTGCGCGCGCCTACCTGGACCGCGTACTGGCAGGCTATGTGCCAAAACCGGGCCGCCTGACGCTGACGCCGATGCTGACCCCCAAGGGCAAGCTTTACGGCGACCTGACCGTGGCCTGCCTGGCAGAGGATCACTTCATGCTATTCGGCTCCGGCGCGATGCAGGAAGCGCACCGCCGCTGGTTTGAGAAGGACCTGCCCGCGGATGTGTCCTATCAGAACGTCTCCGATGATTGGCACGGTATCGCCCTGTCCGGCCCGAATTCGCGCGAACTGCTGCAGCGGATCACCCGCGACGATGTCTCTGCCGAGGCGTTCAAGTTCCGCGACCTGCGCCAGACCTTTGTGGGCGGCGTGCCGGTGATCCTCAACCGGATCAGCTTCTCGGGCGAGCTGGGCTATGAGATCTACTGCAAGCCGCAGTATCTGCTGCGCCTGGCAGAGGCGATCGAGGAGGCAGGCGCGGATCTGGGCTACCGCTGGTATGGCGCGCGGGCGCTTATGTCGATGCGTCTGGAGAAGAGCTGGGGGGTCTGGACTTTGGACTTCCGCCCGGATTTCGACGCGGCAGAAAGCGGTATGGATGTCTTCATCAACTGGAAGAAGGATTTCGTAGGCAAGGAAGCTGCACTGAAGGCCCGCGAGGCCGGTCCGAGCCGCAAGCTGATCACCATGACCATCGACGTGGACGGCATTGATGTCTCCAACGACGAGGCAATCCTGAAGGACGGTGAGGCGGTTGGCTATATCTCATCGGGCGGTTATGCGCATCACGCGCAGACATCCATGGCGATGGGATATGTTTCGGCAGACCACGCTGCGGCTGGCACCAAGCTGCAGGTCGAAATCCTGGGCCAGATGTATGACGCCGAAGTGCTGGGTGCGCCAATCTATGACGCCAACGGCGCCAATATGCGCGCCTGATCAAGCAGGGGAGCGGAAACCATGACCCAACACATGCGGACGCTCCCCTAAGCGGCTGAGGCCATGCCGGCCTGCCGCTGCATCCTCCTGCATCTGCCGACCTTTCCGCCGCTGGAGGCTGCAAACAGACAAACAAAAGTTGCGCACCCAACTGACGCGCCATGCAGGGTTGTAGAATTTTCACGCGGTCTCAAATCTAGCCTCTTGTAAGGCGTTGTTGCACAAAGGCCGTAGAGGATTCACTTTGCGAATCCCGTAGGTTAGATCGGCGGCATGCCGAAGCCTGCCTCTTCCCGCTATCGAACAACGAACTGGTCCAACTATAACGCATCACTTCGAAAGCGCGGCTCTCTGCTGGTCTGGTTTGACCGCGACATGACCTGGTTCGCCGAGCGATGCGGCAAACGCGGACGACCGGAGACCTTCTCCGATGCGGCCATCCAGTTCTGCCTTAGTGTGAAGGTATTGTTCGGCCTGCCATTGCGGCAAACGTCCGGTATGGTTGCGAGCCTGCTGAAGATGGCGGGA
>NZ_JBNAFX010000042.1:0-29739 GCF_049800895.1 Leisingera sp. S232
TCTTCAGCAGGCTCGCAACCATACCGGACGTTTGCCGCAATGGCAGGCCGAACAACACCTTCACACTAAGGCAGAACTGGATGGCCGCATCGGAGAAGGTCTCCGGTCGTCCGCGTTTGCCGCATCGCTCGGCGAACCAGGTCATGTCGCGGTCAAACCAGACCAGCAGAGAGCCGCGCTTTCGAAGTGATGCGTTATAGTTGGACCAGTTCGTTGTTCGATAGCGGGAAGAGGCAGGCTTCGGCATGCCGCCGATCTAACCTACGGGATTCGCAAAGTGAATCCTCTACGGCCTTTGTGCAACAACGCCCCCACGATTGTGGCCATGAAGTCTTTTTGTTTCTTGATAGGCTTGGCATCAGCTGAGACAGCAGCCGCAACGCTGAGAGCCAGAACACAGGTTGTCCAAAGCACAAATTTCATAGGTGCCCTCCCGGTGAATTTGTTAAACGAACACCGGAAGAGCTTGCCAGAAAGGTCTAGCGGTCTCAATCAGAAGTTGCGGCGCTGCCGGTCTGGTCACCAATCATCGCCTTCACAATCGCCTTGGCGCTGTCTGAGTTCCACTCGGCATCACCCAGCAGCCGCGCCACTTCCTTGCCGTCGCGATCCAACAGCACCGTGATTGGCAGGCCGATCACCGCCATTTCGCGCGCCAGCGCCTGTTTGGGGTCCTGATGGCGGGGCAGGTTGGAGATACCGGCCTCGTCAAAGAACTTCTGAATGCCGGCTGGCGAATTCCGCCCGGTGGCAATGGTCAGCACTTCGAAATCCTCGCCGCCGAACTCCTCCTGCAGTTCCGACAGCTGCGGCATTTCCTTGCGGCAGGGGGCGCACCAGGTGGCCCAGAAGTTCAACAGAACCACCTTGCCCTGGTAATCCTCCAGGCTGGCGGTGCCGGCGCCATCGGCCAGCTGAAACGCGGTGGCAGATGTGCCGCGCGGCTCGGAATGCACAACCAGCCGCCTCAGGCTGTCCTCGCGCAGCGCTTCCAGCTGCGCCTGATCAGCCGCAGCCGCGGCATTTGCACCCAAGGCGAGGGCCATATAAAGGGAAAGCTGACGAAACAGACGCATATTATCTCCGGGGTTCCACACCATGACAGATCAATCCTCGAACCAGATGTGGGGCGGCCGCTTTGCCGCAGGTCCCGACGCGATCATGGAGGCAATCAATGCCTCGATCGGGTTCGACAAGCGGATGGCAGCACAGGACATCGCAGGCTCCAGGGCCCATGCGGCGATGCTGGCCGCGACAGGCGTTATTACGGATAATGATGCTGAGGCCATTCGGGAAGGGCTGCTCACCGTATTGTCAGAAATCGAGGGCGGAAGTTTTCAGTTCTCCACCGCACTTGAAGACATCCACATGAATGTGGAGGCGCGTCTGAAAGAAATCATCGGCGAGCCTGCGGGCCGTCTGCACACTGGCCGCTCACGCAATGACCAGGTGGCAACTGATTTCAAACTCTGGGTGCGCGATCAGCTGGACGCGGCCGAAAGCGGCCTCTTGGCATTGATCCGCGCGCTTCTGTCGCAGGCTGAGGCGGGGGCTGACTGGGTGATGCCGGGCTTCACCCACTTGCAGACCGCGCAGCCGGTCACCTGGGGCCATCACATGATGGCCTATGTGGAAATGTTCGGCCGCGATCTGTCCCGTGTGCGCGACGCCCGCGCCCGGATGAACGAATCGCCGCTGGGCGCCGCAGCGCTGGCGGGCACGTCCTTCCCGATCGACCGGGAGATGACAGCGGCGGCGCTGGGCTTTGACCGCCCGGCGGCCAACTCGCTGGATGCGGTCAGCGACCGCGACTTTGCGCTGGAGTTCCTGTCGGTGGCATCGATCAGCGCGATGCATCTGTCGCGCTTTGCCGAAGAGCTGGTGATCTGGTCCTCCGCCCAGTTCCGCTTTGTGACTCTCAGCGACCGTTTCTCCACCGGGTCCTCGATCATGCCGCAGAAGAAGAACCCGGATGCGGCAGAGCTGATCCGCGCCAAGGTGGGCCGGATCTTCGGCGCCAATACCGCGCTGATGATGGTGATGAAAGGGCTGCCGCTGACCTATTCCAAGGACATGCAGGAAGACAAGGAACAGGTCTTTGACGCCGCCGACAACTGGATGCTGGCGCTGGCGGCGATGGAAGGTATGGTGCGTGACATGACCGGCAACCGCGAGTCGCTTGCGGCGGCAGCGGGTTCCGGTTTTTCCACCGCAACTGATCTGGCCGACTGGCTGGTGCGCGTTCTGAAGGTGCCATTCCGCGACGCCCACCACGTGACCGGCACCCTGGTCGCCATGGCCGAAAAGCGCGGCTGCGACCTGCCGGACCTTTCGTTGGCAGACATGCAGGGCGTGCATGAAGGCATCACCCAGGACATCTTCACTGTGCTTGGCGTGGAAAACTCGGTAAACTCGCGCATGTCCTACGGCGGCACCGCGCCTGCGCAGGTGCGTGCGCAGATCGCCCGCTGGACGGAGATGCTGGCAGGCTGAAGCCAACGGGGTCGGCATCGCTGCAAGGAGGCACATAATGCGCAACATGATCTTTGCTTTGCTGGGGCTGGCAGTTCTTGCGGCTTGCGGCGCAGACGGCGAACCTGTGCAACCTACGCTGAATGCCGGCGTCGGTGTCGGTAGCGGCGGAGTGCATGTCGGCGGGGCAGTGGGCCTGCACAAGGGGCCGGTCAGCGTCTTTCTGGGGTTCTAGGCGCCAGGGTCCTTGATGCAGGACAGACAAGTTCCCATGTTGAGACCGGCTCGCCCTTGCGCCGGGGCGGTTTTTTACTGAGGGCCTTGCGATGAGAGTTTTGAGTGTTGTTCTGGCCCTGCTGGGCCTGGCTGCCTGCGATACCGGTGCGCCAGTGGCCAAGGCACCGCAAAAGCCCGAGGCCGCCACAACCGGTGTGAAAGTCTCCGGTTATGGGCGGGTTGGGGTGTCCACCTCGTTCTAGCAGGCACGCGGGATGGGCTGACTGGGCTTCTGCCCCGTCCGGTCGCGGCCTGCTGTTAGGCATTCCATATCTGATGTGCTGTGTTTCAGCAGTGTAGAGTGGCGGCGCCGCCAAGAGGCGGAGGCGGGACGGGAGGGGGCTCCCGTACGCGAAACGTCGTCTGTGCGTGCCCGTGCCAAAGGGCCCTGTTCCGGGGTGCCGGGGGTGTCAGGCCCAGCGATGACCGCGATCACTCAGGATCATGCCAAACCAAATTTAAGATGCCGTGACTGGCGCGCACGCTGGTTGCGCAACACCCAGGGCGTTGCGTTTGCCGCGGCCGTTTCGCAGTGAGTATTTTTGGAAAGATGAAAGCGCAGGTCCGGCATTTCATCTTTCTCCAAATACTCAATCCCCGCCGCGGCTTGGCGCGGCGCCGGGCCCAACTGGCGCGGGCGCATCTTTGATGCGTCTGCGGCAGGCGGGAGAGCCGCGGTGTGGATGAGAAGCGGCAAGGGGCGGAATCATTTGATCCATCTGCCCCTTTTGTCCTAAAGGCAGGGCCATGGACCATTTTCTCTACCGCGACGGCGCGCTTTTCGCCGAAGACGTTCCCATCTCCGAGATCGCCGCGGCGGTGGGGACCCCGTTTTACGTCTATTCCACTGCCACCCTCCTGCGCCATTTCCGTCTGTTCGACGAGGCGCTTGAAGGCACTGATCACCTGGTCTGCTTTGCGATGAAGGCGGCATCCAACCAGGCGATCCTCAAGACGCTGGCACAGGCCGGTGCGGGCATGGATGTGGTCAGCCAGGGCGAATACCTGCGCGCCAGGGCGGCGGGCGTTCCCGGTGACAGGATCGTTTTCTCCGGCGTCGGCAAGACGGCAGAGGAAATCCGTGTGGCGTTGACCGGCGGCATCCGCCAGTTCAACGTAGAATCCGAACCGGAAATGGAAGTGATCAGCGCCGTGGCTGCTGAGCTGGGCACCAAGGCCCCGATCACCATCCGGGTGAACCCAGATGTGGATGCCAAGACACACGCCAAGATCGCCACCGGCAAATCCGAGAACAAATTCGGCATCCCGATTGCCCGCGCCCGTGAAGTCTATGCGCGCGCCGCTGCGCTGCCGGGGCTGGACATTGTCGGGGTCGACGTCCACATCGGCTCGCAGCTGACCGATCTGGAGCCGTTCCGGCTGGCCTATCAGAAGGTGGCGGAGCTGACCGAAACCCTGCGCAGCGACGGCCACAACATCCGCCGATTGGATCTGGGCGGCGGTCTGGGCATTCCTTATGAGCGGTCCAATTCGGCACCGCCCTTACCGGTGGAATACGGCCAGATGGTCAAGGAGACCCTGGGCCATCTCGGTTGCGAAATTGAGATTGAGCCAGGCCGACTGATCGCGGGCAACGCGGGCCAGCTGGTGTCGAAAGTGATCTATGTGAAGTCGGGCGAGGGCCGTGATTTCCTGATCCTGGATGCGGCGATGAACGACCTGATCCGCCCGGCAATGTATGAGGCGCATCACGACATTATTCCGGTGCAGGAACCAGAGCCCGGCGTGGAAAGCCAGCCTTATGACATCGTCGGTCCGGTCTGCGAAACCGGTGATACCTTTGCCAAGCAGCGCGATCTGCCGCCGTTGGCAGCGGGCGACCTGGTTTCCTTCCGCAGTGCGGGCGCCTATGGCGCAGTGATGGCCAGCGAATACAATTCCCGTCCGCTGATCCCGGAAGTGCTGGTGCATGAGGATCAATTCGCGGTTATTCGCCGCCGCCCGGACTATGAAGAAATGATAAACCGCGATACCATCCCGGAGTGGCTCTGAAGCGGTCCGGATGTGATCCGGCGCGGGCCATCTGAGGATATGGCCCGTATGCCCTTTGACCGCGATAGACACCGGCATGCCGATTCGGCTCTGAACTCCCTGCGGCGGCCGCTGGCCTTGACACAGGCCGGGATGGTGGCAGAGCGGCTCTTGCGCAGCTTCTGGCCGGTCGCCTCGCTGCTGATGGCCGCGCTGGCGGCGTTGATGCTGGGACTTCACCAGCTGCTGCCGGAGTGGCCGGTCTGGATTGCTGCCATGGGGGTGCTGATTGGTGCCGCGGCGGCCTTTGGCTGGGGCGTCTGGCACTTTCGCTGGCCCAGCCAGGCCACTGTGCGGGACCGGCTGGATCAGAGCCTGCCGGGCCGCCCGGTCACGGCTCTCTTGGATGTACAGGCCATTGGTGCACAGGATGCGGCCTCAGCGGCCTTGTGGCAGGCGCACCAGCGCCGGATGGCGGCAGCGGCGGCAAAGGCAAAGGCACCTGCACCCGATCTGAACATTGCCGCCTCTGACCCCTACGGTCTGCGCTACATGGCAGGTCTTATGCTGGCGGTGGGCCTTCTGTTCGGATCCATCTGGCAGGTTGCCACGGTCAAGGATCTGGGTGCGGGAGATGGTGCGCTTTTGAACGGCCCAACCTGGGAGGGCTGGGCGGAACCGCCCGCCTACACCCGCCTGCCGGTGCTCTATCTGAATGACCAGGATGCAGGCCTGCTGCAACTGCCACAGGGCAGCCGCATCACCCTTCGTTTCTATGGCGAAGCGGGCGCGTTGGAGCTGGCAGAGACTGTGTCTGGACAGGAGGATCGCGGCGAAACAGACGCACCGCAGACCGCCATGGCCTTTGACGTCACCCGTAGCGGCAGTTTTTCGATCGACGGCAGCGGTGGCCGCCACTGGCAGGTGAAGGTGATCCCGGACACCCCGCCCTCGGTGGCCGTTGCGGGCCGGCCTGAGCTGGAAAGTGATGGCTATACCACTTTGGCTTTCACAGCGCGGGATGATTACGGCGTGGCGGCGGGGCAGGTCAGGATCACGCTGGACACGGAGGCCGTGGTGCGGCGGCACGGGTTGGCAGCAGATCCCGATCCGCGGGATGCCGTGGTGCTGGATCTGCCTTTGCCGTTGTCCGGGTCGCGCATGGAGTTCACAGAGAAGCTGACCGAAGATTTCGCCCGGCACCCTTGGGCCAACCTGCCGGTGGTCTTCACCTTCTTAGCTGTTGACGAGGCGGGCCAGTCCTCGGCTGCCGCAGGCTTGGGCAGCGAACTGGCAACCCGGCGTTTCTTTGACCCGCTGGCGGCTGCAGTCATTGAGCAGCGCCGCGATCTTTTGTGGGCCCGTGCCAACGCGGTGCGGGTGGCGCAGGTGATCCGCACACTGACACACCGGCCAGAAGGGGTATTCCGCGACTACGGTGATTACTTGCGGCTGCGCACCATTTTGCGGCGGCTTGAGAGCTATACCGTGCAGGGCACTGTGACAGCGCCGCGCCAGGCGGAAATCGCCGACGCGCTGTGGGATCTGGCGGTGCAGCTGGAAGACGGCGATGTGGGCGACGCGCTGGAGCGGATGCAGCGGGCGCAGGAGCAGCTCAGCCAGGCCATGCGTGATGGCGCCAGTGAACAGGAAATCGCCAGGCTGATGCAGGAGCTGCGCGAGGCGACACAGGACTACATGCGCCAGCTGAGCCGACAGGCGGAAGCCAATGGAGACATGATGGAGCCGGGAGACATGCCCGAGGACATGATGACGCTGAGCCAGGACGATCTGCAGGCGATGATGGACCGCATCCAGGAATTGATGGAGCAGGGCCGCATGGCCGAGGCAGAACAGGCGCTGCGCGAGTTCCAGGAGATGATGGAAAACATGCGCATGACCCGTTCGCAGCAGGGGCAAGGCGAGGGCAATGAAGGCCGGGAAGCGATGGAAGGTCTGGCGGAAACCCTGCGTGAGCAGCAAGGGCTGTCGGATCAGGCTTTCCGCGACTTGCAGGAACAGTACAACCCGGGTGTCCGCAAAGGCGAAAGCCAGGGCAATGAGGGCCGCGACGGCGGCTTGGGCCGCGGTCAGAGCCACCAGGGTGGTCAAGGTGGAGATAGCGGCGGAAACGGTCAGGACGGCGCGGGTGCCGACAGCCGCAGCCCGGAGGGTCCGGGCCGCGAAGGGGACAGCAGCCGCGGACAGCCGGGGCAGGGTGGCTCGCTGGCCGACCGGCAGCAGGCGCTGCGCCAGCAACTGCAGCAGCAACGCGGAGGAATGCCTCATCTGGGCGGAGAGGCCGGCGACGCGGCACGCGAGGCGCTGGAGCGGGCGGACCGCGCCATGGAAGGCGCCGAGAACGCACTGCGCGGCGGTGATAATGCCGAGGCCATTGACCGCCAGTCCGAGGCCATGGAGGCGCTGCGTGAAGGCATGCGCAGCCTGGGAGAGGCACTGGCGCAGCAGCAGCCAGGCGGCCCACAGAGCGGCCCACAGCCCTCTTCGACGGCGCAGGGCGACCGTCTGGACCCGCTGGGCCGCAACAACGGCCAGGCGAACGATGGCGGCAAAGTTGGCGAAGGCAATGCCTACCGCCGAGCCTGGGACCTGCTGGAGGACATCCGCCGCCGCGCCGGAGAGCGTGAGCGCAGCGAGCGCGAGCGCAGCTATCTGGAGCGGCTGCTGGACCGGTTCTGACAGGTTGGTTCTGACAGGTTGGTTCTGGCATCAGCACCTGCTGCCAAGGGGGCGGCTCGCAGTGGTTTCTTTAGATATGTGATTACTGGGGGGCAGTGATAGACTTCACTTGGGTATCCAGCCACAGCCGCGCCTGATCAACCCACGCCACATAGCTGTTGATTGCCGGGCTGGCCTGCGGCAGCTTTTCGGCGATCAGCGGTGCCCTGTCATAGGTCATGACCAGGATCAGTGCCGCGATCACCGACAGGGCGAAACCCCGGGCAAAACCGCTCTTGCGTCGCACAGGCTGCGCCTCTGGGTTTGCTTGCGGGACTGTTTCTGTGTTTGCGACAGAACGCAGGGTGGAATTGATTTCCTCAATATCCGGCAGCAGCTCCTTGCGAGAGCCGCTTTCGGCGGCTGCGATCTGGCGCGGGTCTTCACCGCGTATCCGGGCCATTCGGTCGCGGGCCTGGCGGCTGCGGCGTGCGGCCTCGTCCTCGGCTGGCATGGCACCCTCCAGCCCCAGATCCGGCTGGGTTTCCAGGCTTTGGGTTTCGGCTGCACGCAATTCGGCCTCCCGTGCCGCTTCTTCGCGCAGAATGTCGGACATTGCCGGATCCAATGTGCGCACACGCTGCGGCTGCGCCTCGGGCTCTGTATGCATATCTTCGCCTGCGTCCTCGTGAACCGCGCCGGGCTGTTCTCCTGCGTCTTCCCCGGAACGGTCTTCCGCAGGATGGTCCGGGGCAGCAGCTACTGCGTCTTCCGGCTGGTCAAAATCTGCCTCTTGTACAGGATGCTCAGATGCGCTGTCTTGAGGCTCAGGCTCAGGCTCAGGCTCAGGCTCAGGCTCAGGCTCAGGCTCAGGCTCAGTTTTCTGTTCTGCCTGCGCTGCCAGCTGCCGTTCGGCTTTCTCGCGTGCTTCAGCCTCAGCTGCCCGGGCAAAGGCCTCCTCGATCCCGATGTTCTCCACGGCGTCTTCTGCCGCCGGCTGCGCGCCCGCCGCGGCCTGGAACCAGGTCTGGCCGCAGTTGGAGCATTGCACGTCCCGGCCCTCTGGCGGGATAACATCTTCAGGCACTTCGTATTGGGCTGCGCAGTTCGGGCAGGTCAGGCGCATCATGCTCTCCTCGGCACCTCCCCGCCGCCCTGACTGGCGGCAGGTTGTTTTTAAAAGGATTATAGGCCGCTGCTGCCAGTGGCGAAAGTGGCAATTGAGGCAAGATCAGAGGGCCGTGTTTCAAGGCAACAGCGTCCCCATTGAAACTGCCGGCCCCTTGGGGCAAAACAGCCGGGCGCAAACAGCAGGCGCGTTCAGGGGGCAGCAGTGATCGAGCTGGAAAATGTGGGCTATAACTATGGCGGCGGCGAACTGCTGAGCGCAGTGTCGGTGCAACTGGCACCGGGCTCGTTCCATTTCCTGACCGGCCCTTCGGGCGCGGGTAAGACCACGCTGCTGAAGCTCTGCTACGGGGCATTGAATCCGACGGCTGGCCGGGTGCGCGCCTTTAACATGGATGTGCAGGGACTGGACCGGGATCAGATGGCCTTTTTGCGGCGCCGGGTGGGGGTCGTGCATCAGGACTGCCGGTTCCTGGATCACCTGCCGGTGATCGAGAACATCGCGCTGCCGCTCCTGGTGTCGGGCCGTGAGCTGAATCACGAGGAGGCGAATCTGCAGGAGCTGCTGAGCTGGGTGGGTCTCAGCGAGCGCGCCCATGCGCTGCCGCCGGAGCTGTCGGGCGGAGAGCGTCAGCGGGCAGCTCTGGCCCGGTCGGTGATCCTGTCACCGGATGTGATTATTGCGGATGAGCCAACCGGCAACGTCGACTGGGAAATGTCGCAGCGGCTTTTGCAGCTGTTGGTGGAGCTGAACCGGATGGGCAAGACCATCCTGGTGGCTACTCATGATCTGTCGCTGATCCGCGCGGCCAAGAACCAGGTTCAGGCGCGGGTGCTGCGGATTTCCAACCGGCAGTTACAGCTGGCGGGGGCAGACCTATGAACGAGGGCAGGCTGCGCAAGCTGATCCTGGGTGATGCCCAGGCGGACCGGGTAGTGCCACCCAGCGGTTTCACCGCTCAGCTGACTTTGTTTGTGTCCGGTGCGATGGCGTTTCTGGCGGTTTTTGCGCTGGCCTTGTCGATGGCGTCCGGGCGGCTGGCGGACCAATGGGCCGAGGAACTGGCCCGTGCTGCCACCCTGCGCATCAATGCGCCCGCTGAGCAGCGCGCGGCCCAAACAGATGCGGCACTGGAGATCCTGCGCCAAACGCCCGGCGTGGCCACAGCGCGGGCGTTCACAGGCGAAGAGCAGGCGGCGCTTTTGGCGCCCTGGTTCGGGGCCGGCGTGCCGGTGGGGGAACTGCCGCTGCCGCAGCTGATTGAGGTAACTGGCGATGATACCGGTTATGATGCTCAAGGCCTGCGGCTGCGCCTGCAGGCAGAAGTGCCGGGTGCGGTGCTGGATGATCACACCCGCTGGCGGGCGCCGCTGGTGGATGCAGCCCGGGCGCTGCGCCGCCTGGCCTGGGTGTCGATCCTGCTGATTGGCGGCGCCACGGCGGCAATGATTACTCTGGCTGCCAATGCGGCGCTGGCTGCCAATGCTCAGGTGATCGAAGTGCTGCGGCTGGTTGGCGCGCTGGACAGCTACATCGCCCAGGCCTTCATCCGCCGCTTCACGCTGCGGGCGCTGACCGGCGCTGCCGCAGGGGTGGTGCTGGGCATGATCGGCGTCTGGCTGATGCCGGAGGCCTCCGACGAGGGCGGCTTTCTGACCGGGCTTGGCTTTCAGGGCTGGGGTTGGCTGGTGCCGCTGTTGATCCCGCCGCTGGGCGCGCTGGTGGCCTTTGCGGCCACCACCCGCGCGGCCATCAAACGTCTGGGGGAACTGTCGTGAAAAATCCTGTCCAATGGCTGCGCTCGCTGGCGTTTACCGTACAGATGTATCTGGCCATGCTGGTTCTGGGCATCGTCTTTGCGCCCTGGGCGGTGGTGTCTCCCAAAGGGGCGCGCACCGCCTGCAAGACCTATGCCCGCTGGGTGATCTGGACCGCGCGCTGGATGGTCGGCATCCGTTGCGAGCTGCGCGGGCAGGTGCCGGACGGCGAGGTGATCGTTGCGGCCAAACACCAGAGTTTCCTGGATATCATCATGATTTTCAACGCGGTGCCCTCGGCCCGGTTCATCATGAAGCGGGAATTGATGTGGACGCCGGTCATTGGTGTTTACGCCAAGCGGCTGGGCTGCGTGCCGGTCAATCGTGGGAAACGCGGTGCAGCCATTGCCAAGATGGTCAAGGATGTCGCCAAGGAAAGCACGGAGCCGGGCCAGCTGATCATCTACTCGCAAGGCACCCGCGTGGCGCCGGGCGCCAAGAAGCCTTACAAGATCGGCACGGCGGTGCTGTATGAGGGCCTGAGTCAGCCCTGTATTCCCGCCGCCACCAATGTCGGTGTCTTCTGGCCCCGCAGCGGTATCTACCGCAAGCCGGGCCTGGCAGTGGTGGAGTTTCTGGAGCCGATGCAGCCGGGAATTCGTCGGGCTGAATTCATGGAACAGCTGGAAGAGCTGGTCGAGACCCGTTCGGATGCGCTGATGCGGGAAGCCGGGTTCAACCCTGGTCAGACTGTCCCGCAGGTCTGATCGGCCGGATCTGCCGATTTTGGGCGGGGCAGGTAATCTTCGGTTCCCGGCCGGCAGGAGCCAGGCAGAGCTGTGTCAGCGGATCACGTCGCCTATCAGGATTTGCGGCTGTACGTTGGTGAAATTCGGGATGTCTTCCAGCGCAGGCCCTGCCGCCAACATGGCAGCGTCCATAGCGGCCTGATCGGCAAAGACCATCGTCGCAACAGCATGGTAAGGGGCAGGCACATCCGGTCCGCCAGCCAGCCCTTTGGTCACCACGATGCTTTGCGTGTGCGGGGCGATATGTGCGTCAACCAGCTCCATATGCGTTGCGGCATAGTAGCCATGATCGAAACGGCTGCCTTCGCTGACGGGGTAGATGACT
This sequence comes from Leisingera sp. S232, assembly GCF_049800895.1. NCBI lineage: Bacteria > Pseudomonadati > Pseudomonadota > Alphaproteobacteria > Rhodobacterales > Roseobacteraceae > Leisingera > Leisingera sp. S232. Next base: position 11,440 of record NZ_JBNAFX010000042.1, read on the forward strand.
TGCAGTGAAACGGGCATTTTTCGGGCTCCTGAGTTTGCATTGCAGGGACACTAGAGCGGGTCTTGTCCGGGCTGCCAATAGAAAAAGGGCAGCTGCGTCAAGCTGCCCTTCCAGTGCTTGCCGTCTGGCTGAAAATCAGCTGTGGATCGGCCCGTCGCCGCAGGCCAGGGCGGCCTCTCGCACGGCTTCGGAATAGGTCGGATGCGCATGGCAGGTGAGCGCGATATCTTCCGCCGAGGCGCCGAACTCCATTGCCACGCACAGCTCGTGAATCATGTCGCCTGCTGCCGGGCCGATGATGGCAGCGCCCAGGATGCGGTCGGTTTCCGCATCCACGATGATTTTGACAAAACCGCCCTCTGCCTGGCCAACGGCCTTGGCGCGGGCATTGCCCATGAACATGAATTTGCCCACCTTGATCTTGCGGCCTTCGGCCTTCAGGGCGTCTTCGGTGGCGCCGACGGTGGCCACTTCCGGCGTGGTGTAGACGACACCGGGAATGACGCCGTAATTCACATGACCATGCTTGCCTGCCATCACCTCGGCCACTGCCATGCCTTCATCCTCGGCCTTATGCGCCAGCATCGGGCCTTCGATTACATCGCCAATTGCATAGACGCCGGGGATATTTGTGCGCCACTGGCCGTCGGTGGCAATTTGGCCGCGTTTAGTCATCTTGAGCCCCAGCGCGTCCAGCCCCAGCCCTTCGCTGTAGGGTTTGCGCCCGGTGGCCACCAGCACTGTGTCAGCGTCCAGCGTTACCTCGTCGCCGCCCTTCTTGGGCTGGTATTTGATCTTGGCCTTGGTTTTCGAGGTTTCCACCCCCTGTACCGCAGCGCCCATGATGAAGGTCAGACCCTGTTTCTCCAGGATGCGCTTGAAGCTGCGCTGGACGTCCTTGTCCATGCCGGGGCAGACCGCGTCCATGTATTCCACTACGGTCACTTCCGAGCCGAGGCGGGCATAGACTGACCCCAGCTCCAGCCCAATAACACCGGCGCCAATGACGGCCAGCTTCTTCGGGATCTTCGGCAGCTCCAGCGCGCCGGTGGAGGAGACCACGACTTTCTCGTCGATCTCCACGCCCGGAATGGAAGCTGGTACCGAACCGGAAGCGATCACGATGTTCTTGGTCTCGTGCAGCTCATCGCCGACCTGTACCTTGCCGGCCGCAGGGATCGAGGCCCAACCCTTGATCCAGTCGATCTTGTTCTTCTTGAACAGAAACTCGATGCCGCCGGTGTTCTGGCCGATCACCTCGTCCTTGTAGGCTTTCATCTGGTTCCAGTCGACCGAAGGGCTTTTGCCCTTGAGACCCATATGGGCAAAGTTGTGCTCTGCCTCATGCAGCAGATGGGTTGAATGCAGCAGGGCTTTGGACGGGATACAGCCCACGTTCAGGCAGGTGCCGCCCAGAGTCTCGCGGCCCTCGACAACAGCGGTCTTCAGTCCCAGCTGGGCGCAGCGGATGGCGCAGACATAGCCGCCGGGGCCGGCGCCGATTACGATCACGTCATAGGAGGCCATTTTGAGGGGGTCCTTTCGTCAGAATGGGTGTGGGCCAAGGAGGGCATCTGTGCGCCATGCGTACATCGCCTGTGCACCGGCCTGGTTGTTTGGAGGTGCGGGCCGGGAAGGGGGCGCTGCCCCCGGCCCTGACGGGCCTCCCCCGGAGTGTTTTGGGAAAGATGAAGGAGTTGGAGGGGCATTTGGTTCGACTGCCTGCGAGTTTCACACTCTTGACCTCTTCGCGGCGACCGTTAGTGGCACTGAGGACGATGAGCATCGTTATCATCATCAAAACCCCGGCACCGAACGTTGGTTCGCCTTTGTTTGGGCCCTCAGTTGTCATCCAGCCCAACCAGCTAAATGCGATTGAGATGAGCACCACTACGGAGAAAAAAATGGGCACGTGCAGGAAGAAAAAACGCCTGTTGCGGGATTTTCCAGTCAGGAATAGGTGTGTTCCGCAGGTTCCGCAGGTTCCGCAGGTTCCGCAGGTTCCGCAGGTTCCGCAGGTTCCGCAAAGGTGAAAATCGGTCTTTTTCACGCCTCTCCAGGGATTGGTACGCTCCATAGCCAGCGTTGATTGAATGCGTCCGCAATCGGGGCATTTTATTCCGCACCAGCGCGCCCAAAGACTGGGTCTTTCCCCGATCTTGGGCGCGCTGATTTTGAAGGGCTGGGTAGGCTCGTCCCGCAACGGTTTACAGATCCATCAGCAGGCGGCGCGGGTCTTCCAGCGCTTCCTTGACGCGAACCAGGAAGGTCACAGCGCCTTTGCCGTCGACGATGCGGTGATCATAGCTGAGCGCCAGATACATCATCGGGCGGATCACCACCTGGCCGTTGATCGCCATCGGGCGGTCCTGGATCTTGTGCATGCCCAGGATGCCGGACTGCGGCGGGTTCAGGATCGGCGAAGACATCAGCGAGCCGTAGACGCCGCCGTTGGAGATGGTGAAAGTGCCGCCCTGCATTTCCGCCATCGACAGCTTGCCGTCGCGGGCGCGGGCGCCTTTTTCGGCAATCGCCTTTTCAATCGCCGCAAAGGACATCGCATCCGCATCGCGGATCACCGGAACCACCAGACCCGTGGGGGTACCGGCCGCAATGCCCATGTGGACAAAGTTCTTGTAGACGATGTCGGTGCCGTCGATCTCTGCGTTGACTTCGGGCACTTCCTTCAGCGCATGGCAGCAGGCCTTAGTGAAAAAGGACATAAAGCCCAGTTTCACACCGTGCTTCTTCAGGAACAGATCCTTGTATTCATTGCGCAGGGCCATCACCTCGGTCATGTCGACCTCATTGTAGGTGGTGAGCATGGCAGCGGTATTCTGGCTGTCCTTCAGGCGCCTGGCGATGGTCTGGCGCAGACGGGTCATTTTCACACGCTCTTCGCGCGCGGCGTCGTCCGCAGTCACGGGACCGCGCACCTGGGCAGGCGCTGGAGCTGCCGCAGGGGCTGCTTTGGCGGCAGCAACAGCGGCAGAGACGTCTTCCTTCATGATGCGACCGTCGCGGCCGGTGCCGGTAACCTGGGACGCATTTAGCCCGGCTTCGGCCATCGCTTTTTCGGCGGAGGGCGCATTGGCAACATCCTTGGAACCGGACGCAGTCGCCGCCGCCGGAGCAGGAACTGCCGCGGCAGCAGCTGCGGCGGTTCCGGAGGCGATCACGCCCAGCTGCGAGGCCGCCTGCACAGTGGCGCCTTCTGCGGCCATGATCTCGGTCAGCACGCCCGCTGCGGGGGCAGGAACTTCGACAGAGACCTTGTCGGTTTCCAGCTCACACAGCATTTCATCTTGCGCGACGCTGTCACCGACCTGTTTGAACCAGGAAGAGACGGTGGCCTCGGAGACCGACTCGCCAAGTGCGGGAACCATGACCGGCACCGGTGCGCCGCCGTCGCCGGAGGGCGCAGCAGCCGGAGCCGGTGCTGCCGCAGCGGCGGCAGGGGCAGGGGCTGCGCCTTCGCCTGCTGTCAGGGTGGCCAGCAGTGCATCGACGCCGACTGTGTCGCCTTCGGCGGCGACAATTTCGCCCAATGTGCCGGCAGCGGGCGAGGGCACTTCGACCGTCACCTTGTCGGTTTCCAGCTCGCAGAGCATTTCATCGGCATTGACGCTGTCGCCGGGTTTCTTGAACCAGGTGGCCACGGTGGCCTCGGTCACGGATTCGCCCAGGGTGGGTACGCGGACTTCGGTTGTCATGTCTGTTTATCCTCAGATGCTCAGCGCTTCGTTCACGAGGGCTGCTTGTTGCGCTTTGTGCTGACTGGCCAGGCCGGTTGCGGGCGAGGCCGATGTGGCACGGCCTGCGTAGACGGGCCGCGTGTGCTTGGCCTTGATACGGCTCAGCACCCATTCGATGTTGGGTTCGATGAAGCTCCAGGCGCCCTGGTTCTTGGGCTCTTCCTGGCACCAGACCATTTCCGCGTCCTTGAAGCGCTCCAGCTCCTTCACCAGCGAGATGGCCGGGAACGGATAGAATTGTTCGATCCGCATCAGGTAGATATCGTCGATGCCGCGGGCGTCGCGTTCTTCCAAGAGGTCAAAGTAGACCTTGCCCGAGCACATGACGACGCGTTTGATTTTGTCATCCGCCACCAGATTGGTGTCGGAGTTGCCATGCTGCGCATCATCCCACAGGACCCGGTGGAAGCTGGAGCCGGTGGTGAATTCCTCGGCCCGCGAGACCGCCAGCTTGTGGCGCAGCAGCGACTTCGGGGTCATCATGATCAGCGGCTTGCGGAAGGTGCGGTGCAGCTGTCGGCGCAGGATATGGAAGTAGTTCGCAGGCGTGGTGCAGTTGGCGACGATCCAGTTGTCCTGGCCGCACATCTGCAGGAAGCGTTCCAGACGGGCAGAAGAGTGCTCCGGCCCCTGGCCCTCAAAGCCGTGCGGCAACAGGCAGACAAGGCCTGACATCCGCAGCCATTTGCTTTCGCCCGAGGAGATGAACTGGTCGAACATGATCTGGGCGCCGTTGGCGAAGTCACCGAACTGGGCCTCCCACAGGGTCAGCGCGTTTGGTTCCGCCAGCGAATAGCCGTATTCAAAGCCGAGAACTGCGTATTCAGACAGGGCCGAGTCGATCACCTCATATTGTGACTGGCCCGCGCGGATGTTGTTCAGCGGATAGTAGCGCTCTTCGGTTTCCTGATTGATGATGCCGGAATGGCGCTGCGAGAAGGTGCCGCGGGTGGCGTCCTGCCCTGCCAGGCGCACCGGGTAGCCTTCGGTCATCAGCGAGCCAAAGGCCAGCGCTTCGCCGGTGGCCCAGTCAAAGCCTTCACCGCTTTCGAACATCTTGCCACGGGCGTCCAGAACCCGGCCGACAGTGCGGTGGATCGGGAAACCTTCGGGCACGCGGCTGAGGGCTGTGCCGATTTCCGCCAGTGTCTCTGGCTTGATTGCAGTGCGGCCGCGCTGATAGTCGGCGTCTTTTTTGTCGAGATGCGACCAGCGCCCGTCCAGCCAGTCGGCCTTGTTGGGCTTATAGTCTTTGCCGGCCTCAAACTCTTCGTTCAGACGCGCCTGGAAGGCGGCCTTCATGTCCTCGATCTCGCCTTCGGGGATCAGCCCGTCGCGCACCAGCCGGTCGGTATAAAGGCTGAGCGTGGTTTTATGGCCCTTGATCTTCTTGTACATGATCGGATTGGTGAACATCGGCTCGTCGCCTTCGTTGTGACCAAACCGGCGGTAGCAGAAGATATCCAGCACCACGTCCTTGTGGAATTTCTGGCGGAACTCGGTGGCCACACGGGCCGCGTGCACAACCGCCTCGGGGTCGTCGCCGTTCACATGGAAGATCGGCGCCTCCACCACCAGCGCGTTGTCGGTGGGATAGGGGGAGGAGCGCGAGAAATGCGGTGCGGTGGTAAAGCCGATCTGGTTGTTCACCACGATATGCATGGTGCCGCCGGCCTTGTGGCCCCGCAGGCCCGACAGGGCAAAGCATTCTGCCACCACACCCTGACCGGCAAAGGCGGCGTCGCCGTGCAGCAGGATCGGCAGTACCTTGGTGCGGTCTGCATCCCCCAGCTGGTCCTGTTTGGCGCGCACCTTGCCGATGACCACCGGGTTCACCGCCTCGAGATGCGATGGGTTGGCGGTCAGCGAAAGGTGGACGTTGTTGTCGTCAAATGATCGGTCCGAGGAGGCGCCGAGGTGGTATTTCACGTCGCCCGAACCATCCACGTCCTCGGGCTTGAAGCTGCCGCCCTGGAACTCGTTGAAGATCGCCCGGTAGGGTTTCTGCATCACATTGGCGAGGATGTTCAGGCGGCCGCGGTGGGGCATGCCGATCACGATGTCCTGCACCCCCAGCGCGCCGCCGCGCTTGATGATCTGCTCCATCGCCGGAATGAGGCTCTCGCCGCCATCAAGGCCGAACCGTTTGGTGCCGGTATATTTGACGTGCAGAAATTTCTCGAACCCCTCGGCCTCGACCATTTTGTTCAGGATCGCCTTGCGGCCCTCGCGGGTGAAACGAATTTCCTTGTCATACCCCTCAATCCGCTCCTTCAGCCAGCTGGCCTGCTCGGGGTCGGAGATATGCATGTACTGCAGCGCAAAGGTACCGCAATAGGTGCGTTTTACGATCCCGACGATCTGCCGCATGGAGGCCACCTGCAGCCCCAGCACGTTGTCGATGAAGATCGGCCGGTCCATGTCGCCTTCGGTGAAACCGTAGGTCTTGGGGTCCAGCTCAGGATGCGGGGTGGCCGCGCGCATGCCCAGCGGATCAAGGTCAGCGGCCAGATGGCCCCGGATGCGGTAGGCGCGGATCAGCATCAGCGCCCGGATTGAATCCAGAACTGCGCGCTGGATCTGGTCATCGGTGACCTCGACGCCCTTGGCGGCGGCCTGATCCTTGATCTTCTTGCCCGCGCCCTTGGCCTCAGCCGGGGCCGGCCATTCGCCGGTCAGCGCGCCGGTCAGATCATCATTGGGGGCCGGCGGCCAGTCAGAACGCGCCCAGGAGGGGCCCGCGGCCTCGGCTTTCACGTCCAGTTCGGCGTCGCCCATCTGGCGGAAGAACTCAGCCCAGGCGGCATCCACCGCATTGGGGTCATTGGCGTAACGGGCATAAAGCTGCTCCAGATACTCCGCATTGTGCCCCTGCATGAAGGAGGAGGCGTGGAAGAGGTCGTTGGGCGATTGGTCGGTCATTGGGGTGCCTCGTGCGGGTTGGGACCGTATTTATTGGAACCGGGTTGAGAAGGAAGCGCGAAGGTCATCAGAAAGACGAAGACGAAAATGCAGAGAACGATAAATGCGGTATCTTCAGAAAAGCTGAATGCCGGTGCCAGTATGACGGCAGGCCAAACAATCAATAGCCATCCGCTCATTCCTATGTCGTGATAGCGCCTCACGGAGCAGCTTAATGTTGGGGGCAGGGTCGCAAGGAAAACTGCAATGTACAGTAACGAGAAGGAAAATCCTGCAGTTCCAACAAGCCATTCGTCTGCCAGTTTTGCGCAGGCCAGTATGCAAGCACAAAACAGGTAGAACTGCCAAAACTCACTTCGTTGGGCGCGACCCTTGAGGTCGCGCCACCTGGCATAACAAGCTTTGACTGCTTGTTCGGTCGTCATACTTACTTGCCGATCGCTTTCAGAACCGCTTCACCCAGGCCGGCCGGGCTTTCGGCAACCACGATGCCTGCGGATTTCATCGCTTCGATCTTGTCGTCAGCACCGCCTTTGCCGCCGGCGACAATTGCGCCCGCGTGGCCCATGCGGCGGCCCGGAGGAGCGGTGCGCCCCGCAATGAAACCTGCAACCGGCTTGGAGCGGCCTTTCTTGGCTTCATCGGCCAGGAACTGGGCGGCTTCTTCTTCGGCGGAGCCGCCGATTTCGCCGATCATGATGATGCTTTCGGTCTCGTCGTCGGCCAGGAACCATTCCAGGACGTCGATATGCTCGGTACCCTTGATCGGGTCGCCGCCGATGCCGACGCAGGTTGACTGGCCCAGGCCCACGTCGGTGGTCTGCTTCACCGCCTCATAGGTCAGGGTGCCGGAGCGGGAAACCACGCCAACGTTGCCGCGCTTGTGGATGTGGCCGGGCATGATGCCGATCTTGCAGGCGTCCGGAGTGATCACGCCGGGGCAGTTGGGGCCGATCAGGATCGAGGAGGAGTTTTCCAGCGCGCGCTTCACCTTCATCATGTCGAGCACCGGGATGCCCTCGGTGATGGCCACGATCACTTCCATTTCGGCGTCGATCGCTTCGAGGATGGAATCCGCGGCAAAGGGCGGCGGCACGTAGATCACGGAGGCGTTGGCCTCAGTGACGTGCTTGGCTTCATGCACGGAGTTGAAGACCGGCAGGTTCAGGTGGGTCTGGCCGCCTTTGCCCGGGGTGACGCCGCCGACCATCTGGGTGCCGTAGGCGATGGCCTGTTCGGAGTGGAAAGTGCCCTGCGAGCCGGTGAAGCCCTGACAGATGACTTTGGTGTTTTCGTCGATGAGGACTGCCATGTTTTGGTTCCTTCAAGCGGTGTGTGTCTGTTGGTTCTGTGGGGTGGCCAGTGCTTGGCCGTCGAAGCGGATTTTTTCGAGGGTGGCCCGCCCCAAGACCACATGGGGAAGTATTCGGAGGCCGCCGCGGAGTTCGTATACTCCGCGCCGGAGTTTCTGGCGGATCAGCGGCCAGCCGCTGGGCCGGTGACGCGGCGGGCCGACGCCCGCTTCGCCAGGTGCTTCATTGCCCTGTTCGGCCAATGCGGGCTGGACCTGATAGACCTTGATGCCGCGCGCAGGCAGCGAGGCATCAAAGTTGAACAGCAGGTTGTCCAGCGTGATGCAGAACGGGCGGCTGTCCAGCAGGTGCTGTGCAGCCTTGCGTGAGATTACATAAGCCGCACCGCCTGCGTGACGCGACAGCATCTGGCGCACCTCGCGGCCCAGATGGGTGAAGCCATCCTTGCCAAGCGCCACCTGCAGCCTGTTAGCCCGCCAGCGTTCAAACTTGACGATGCCGGCATCCGCAGGCCACCAGGAAAGATCCTGCAGCCAGGCACCGGTGTCGGGCGACAGAAAGACGTCATCCTCCAGGATCAGCGCCACATCAGCGTCCGACCCCAGAAACGCCTCCCAGGCTTTGGCGTGGCTGAGGGTGCAGGCCATGTCCTTGGTCTGGAAATAGCCCCAATGCCCCTCGGAGCGGCACTGCTGCAGCATCTCCTCGCGGCTGACCTTAGTACTGTCCACCGCATCGATGCGCACAGCTGAAAGCCCGCACTGATCCAGCTCGTGCTGCATCAGCTCCGCCCGGCCCGTGGCCTGCCGCAAACCTATGAGATAGACGGAGGCTTTCACTGGTTGCTGTCCTGTCTCAAGGCGAATTCACCCGGTATTTCGGGGAGGCGCTGACAAGAGCGCTGTTTGTTTTCGCCAGTGTGGGCTGCCATTGAGTTGGCTCCTGCAAGTTTTAGTTTGCGAGGAAAGTCGGTTTCGACCTCCCCCAATCCCCTACAACGGCTGGGAATCGTCCACGCTTCGCAGAGTTATTGTTTTTGAAGTCAAGCCATGTTCTGTGCGGTGCGTTACCTTTTGGTCAACCCACAGCACATCGTTGCCTCTTACAAAAAAATCCTCGGCGCGGCCTTTGCGGTCTTTCCGTGTTTGCTTTTTGAAGCCGAGCTTTGACAGGCTTGAAAACAAAACATCAGGCAGAGATACTGGCGCTGCATGAGGCCCTTCAAAGTTGCCAACTTTGCAATAGGATCCCCCATTGCTCAGCAGCAGCAAACCTGAAGCCGGCGAGCCGATTTCCCAGTGCCTGAAGTTGCCAAGGCCCTTGAACCCAGCCGCTTTCAAATCATTGAACTTTGCCGGGTCGCCCTTGCCGAGAGCGACACAAGCTTCAATGACCTTAGGCATCTCAGATCGATAGGCCGCTGCCTCTTGAGCCGGTGTTAAAGGCTGCGGCGCTTTCGATACCTGATCAGTCGACACGTTGCAGGCCGCTAACAAAACCGCAAGAGTGCCGGTTGCAATAACCTTTTTCATGGGTTCGCTCAGCCCTTCACCGCCTTCACGATCTTCTCGGCGCCGTCTTTCAGGTCGTCCGCGGCGATCACGTCGAGGCCGGAGGTGTTGATAATCTCCTTGCCTTTTTCGACGTTGGTGCCTTCAAGGCGAACCACCAGCGGAACCTTCAGGCCGACTTCCTTTACTGCGGCAACCACGCCCTCGGCGATCACGTCGCAGCGCATGATGCCGCCGAAGATGTTCACCAGGATGCCTTTGACGTTCGGGTCAGAGGTGATGATCTTGAAGGCCTCAGTGACCTTCTCTTTGGTGGCGCCGCCGCCGACGTCGAGGAAGTTGGCAGGCTCGGCGCCATAGAGCTTGATGATGTCCATGGTGGCCATCGCAAGCCCTGCACCGTTCACCATGCAGCCGATTTCACCGTCGAGCGCGATGTAGTTCAGATCGTATTTGGAGGCTTCCAGCTCTTTCGGGTCTTCCTCGGTGGTGTCGCGCAGCTCAGCCACGTCAGCGTGGCGGTAGACCGCGTTGCCGTCAAAGCCGACCTTGGCGTCCAGAACCTTGAGGCTGCCGTCGTCGCCCACAATCAGCGGGTTGATCTCCAGCATCTCCATGTCTTTGTCGACAAATGCCTGGTAGAGCTGGCCCATCAGCTTGACACATTGCTTGATCTGGGCGCCTTCCAGCCCCAGCGAAAAGGCGATGCGGCGGCCGTGATAGGCCTGATAGCCGGTGGCCGGATCAACAGAGAAAGACAGGATTTTTTCCGGGGTGGCAGCGGCCACTTCCTCAATGTCCATGCCGCCCTCGGTCGAGCAGACAAAGGAGATACGCGACGTCTGGCGGTCCACCAGCAGAGCCAGGTAGAGCTCGGTCTGGATGCCGGAGCCGGCTTCGATGTAGATGCGGTTGACCTGTTTGCCGGCCGGGCCGGTCTGATGGGTGACCAGGGTGCGGCCCAGCATCTTCTTGGCTTCCTCGGCCGCTTCTTCCACCGATTTGGTCAGGCGTACGCCGCCCTTTTCGCCAGCGTCGGCCTCCTTGAAGGAACCTTTGCCGCGGCCGCCTGCATGGATCTGAGCCTTGACGACCCAAAGTGGCCCGTCGAGTTCGCCTGCGGCGGTTTTAGCGTCCTCGGCTTTCAGCACCACCTTGCCGTCTGACACCGGGGCACCGTAGCTGCGAAGGAGGGCTTTTGCCTGATATTCGTGGATGTTCATCTGAAACTGTCCCGTCTGGCTGCAATTGTTGTTCTTCAATAGGCCGTCTTAAAGCCAAGTGTTAAAGGCTTTTTTGACAGCGGGACGAGAAATGATGAAGATTTTCACATTTTGTGATCACGCTTTTCCGGCGTGTGATCACATATTATCGAAGGCTTAACGGCATTGATTCGTCTTATCTCGCTGCCTGCTTGCGCCGCTTTGTGGGGCGGAAGCGTCATATTTGCTGGGGCAGGCAAAGGAAAAGGGCCTGCCAAACGGCAGGCCCTTTCCGGTTTTCAAGCGGCTCTGAGGCTTAGGCCAGAGAACCATCGATGCCTTTGCAAGCTTCAACCAGGCCCTTTACTGCGTTGACCGAGTTGTCGAACATGGTCTGTTCTTCCTCGTTCAGCTGGATGTTCACCACCTTTTCAATGCCGCCGGCGCCGATCACGGTGGGCACGCCCACATACATGTCCTTGACGCCGAGCTCGCCGTCGCAATAGGCGGCGCAGGGCAGTACGCGCTTTTGGTCTTTCAAAAAGGCCTCAGCCATTTCGATGGCAGAAGTGGCCGGCGCATAGAAGGCAGAGCCGGTTTTCAGGAGGCCCACGATTTCGGCGCCGCCGTCACGGGTGCGCTGCAGAATGGCGTCGAGGCGCTCCTGGGTGGTCCAGCCCATCTTGATCAGATCGGGCAGCGGGATGCCGGCAACAGTGGAGTAGCGCACCGACGGCACCATGGTGTCGCCGTGGCCGCCCAGCACAAATGCGGTGACGTCTTTCATGGAGACGCCGAATTCCTCAGCCAGGAAGTGGCGGAAGCGGGCGGAGTCCAGAACGCCGGCCATGCCGCAGACCTTGTTGTGGGGGAGGCCGGAGAATTCGCGCAGCGCCCAGACCATTGCGTCCAGCGGGTTGGTGATGCAGATCACAAAGGCGTCCGGCGCGTGGTCGCGGATGCCTTCGCCGACGGACTTCATCACCTTGAGGTTGATTCCCAGCAGGTCGTCGCGGCTCATGCCTGGCTTGCGCGGCACGCCGGCAGTCACGATGCAGACGTCGGCGCCTGCGATGTCTGCATAAGACTGGGTGCCCTTGAGGGAGGCGTCAAAGCCTTCGGAAGGACCGGATTCTGCGATGTCCAGCGCCTTGCCTTCGGGGATGCCTTCGGCGATGTCGAAAAGAACAACGTCGCCCAGTTCCTTGAGAGCTGCGAGATGTGCGAGGGTGCCGCCGATCTGACCTGCGCCGATGAGGGCGATTTTGGGTCGTGCCATTGGAAAATGTCTCCGGTCCGGTTGAAATTTCCTGATGCCTACGGCGTTCCGGCCCCCCGTGCAAGGGTTCTGCACTGCGGCAAAGGATTTGGTATACTGATGCATGCTGAAATGATAACGCTAAAGCGCCTGGATTTTAGGGCTTTTGGGGACGCGTAATGGCTGCATTTGACGCTATGTTTTTCGTTTTTGCGATCCCTGCGGTCGTTTTCGCGGGCGTCTCCAAGGGCGGTTTCGGGTCCGGCGCAGCCTTTGCCTCGGCCTCGATTCTGGCTTTGGTGATGGAGCCCGGTGCTGCCCTGGCGCTGATGCTGCCCTTGCTGATGCTGATCGATGCGGCGACGTTGAAGCCGTATTGGAGGCGCTGGAACCTGCGGGCGTCCTTGCTGCTGATCGGTGGCGGGCTGCCGGGTGTTGTCTTGGGTGCTTGGCTCTACACTGTTGTGGATGGCGACGCGATGCGGGTGCTGATCGGGGCCGTTTCAATTGGATTTGTGCTGTGGCAGCTGAGGACACGGCTGGGGGTGACGCAAGCGGCCGGCGCGACGCTGTCCACAGGCGCAGGGGCAATGGCCGGGCTGGCAGTCGGGTTCACCAGCTTTGTCAGCCATGCAGGCGGTCCGCCTGCGGCGGTCTATCTTCTCAGCCTCAAGTTGCGAAAAACCGAGTATCAGGCCAGCACGGTGCTGATCTTCTGGGTTATCAACATAGCTAAGGCGGTGCCTTATGCCGGGCTGGGGCTGTTCACACGCGAGACCTTGATGCTGGATCTGATGCTGGCGCCCTTTGCCCTGTTGGGTGCCTGGCTGGGGGTGAGGCTGCACCACTCGGTCCCGGAGCGCTGGTTCTTTGCGCTTGCTTATGTTCTGTTGACGGTCACGGGCTTCAAGCTGATTTGGGACGGGCTGGCATGAACACTGAGACAGGATGCCGCCTGCGGTTGGCAAATGAGAAGGACTATGGCGGTCTTCTTTGCCTGTACCGGGAGCTGATGGGGGATATCCCGGTTTTGTCCGGCCCGAAAGGCGCCGTGGAGTTCAACCGAATTCTTGCCATGCCCGGGACATCCATCGCTGTGGCCGAGGCCAACGGGCGGGCCGTGTCAGCTGCAACATTGCATGTTATGCCCAATCTCACGCATGGCGGGCGGCCGTATGCGCTGATCGAAAATGTCGTTACACTCCGAGCCTTCCAGGGCTGTGGGTTCGGCCGGGCCGTGATGAACTTTGCCAGAGACCGGGCCTGGGAGATGGACGCCTACAAGATCATGCTGCTGACCGGTAAGGCGGCCGGAGTGCGGGGTTTTTATGAGCGGCTGGGCTACTCGAGCGATGATAAACACGCCATGACCTTGCGCCGCAGTCCGGCCCGCCAGCCGCAGCCTGGAAATCTGCCTGAATAACTGCTCAGGCGTCGCTGTCGGTGTTCGGCGGAGCCTCGGCAAGCACTTCATAGGATTGGCCGGAAGCCACCAGGCAGGTCATGCCGTTAGGGGTGGTGACTGTTATGGTCCAGCTGCCGGTTTCGTCCGAGGCGAAGGTTTCCATCACCATGCCCTGCTGGCCCATGCCGATGCTTTGGCGGCTTTCGCCGTATTTTTCCGCCAGCCGCTTGACCACAGCCTCACGCGGGGCACAGTTGCGGCTTTGAGCGGCGGCGGGCGCTGCCGCCATGGTGACCGCGGCCAGCGCCAGCGGCAGTGCATAGATTGAGTATTTCATCTCGTTTTACCCTTTCCGGAACGGCCGGACAGAGCAGGGTGCCTGGTGGCAGCCCCCGGAGTCCCTGTTCGGGCCGGCGTGTGACGCAATTCGAAATGCAGGCCCCATGCCTGCTGGCATCAGGTGCGGCCTGTGGAGGCTGCGGGGTCCTGTGCCCTAGTATCCCATAGTGTGCCGCTCAGGTGCTGATAAGTGGTTAACCGTGCGTGCGCTGAAAATTCACATTGTTTGTCAATTGCTTGCTGCAATTGCGCGCAAGGTTGCGCTGCGCTGCGGCGAAATTGTACTTGAAAGTATACAATCGAATCTATACCGATTTGCGCAACAAAATAACTTTTGGAGAAGGCTTCATGGATCCGCGCACGCGCCCTTACCGCTCGGTTTTGTATATTCCCGGCTCCAATGCGCGCGCGCTGGAGAAGGCCAAAACCTTGCCTGTGGACGCGGTGATCTTTGACCTGGAAGATGCTGTTTCACCTGATGAAAAAGTCAATGCCCGCGGGACCTTGGCCAAGGCACTGGCGGCGGGCGGCTATGGCGCGCGGATGAAAATCGTGCGGATCAACGGGCTGGACACGCCCTGGGGGCGGGGTGATGCAGCAGCAGTTGCCCGGATGGATTGCGATGCGATTCTGCTGCCCAAGGTGAATGCGCCGACGGATCTGGATGCACTGGCGGCGGTCACCGAGAAAATGCCTCTTTGGGCGATGATGGAGACGCCGCGGGGCATGCTGAATGCGACCGCCATAGCTGCACACCCCAAGCTGCAGGGCATGGTGATGGGCACCAATGACCTGGCCAAGGAGCTGCAGACCCGTTACCGCCCCGACCGGATGCCGATGATGGCCGGGCTGGGCCTGTGCCTGCTGGCCGCCAAGGCCGAAGGGCTGATTATCATTGATGGCGTCTATAATGCTTTCAAGGATGTCGAGGGGCTGACCGTCGAATGCGCGCAGGGGCGCGATATGGGGTTTGATGGCAAGACGCTGATCCACCCGGCGCAGGTCGAAGCGGCGAATGCGGTCTTTGCTCCGACCGAGGAGGATATCGACACGGCTCGCCGCCAGATCGCCGCATTCGAAGAGGCTCGGGCCGCAGGGCGGGGTGTTGCAGTGGTTGATGGCCGGATCGTTGAGAACCTGCACGTCGTGACGGCGCGTGAAATTCTGGCAAAAGCGGATGCAATCGCTGCGCTTTCCGCCTAGCTGTTGATCTTGTCAGCAGCATTGGGAGATTGAAATGGCGCTTTTGATTTTGGGGCTTTTGCTATGGTGGGGTGGCCATCTGTTCAAACGGTTGGCACCGGAACGCCGTGCCGCCATGGGCAATGGCGGGCGCGGCGTGGTTGCCCTGGTGTTGGTTCTAGGGGTGGTGCTGATGGTGCTGGGTTACCGCAGCATGGAATTCATCCACGTCTGGGCGCCGCCGTCCTTTATGGTGCATATCAACAATCTGATGGTGCTTCTGGCGCTCTACATGATGAGCCCCGCTCCGAAAAAGGGGGCGCTGCTGAGCGGCATGCGCCATCCGATGCTGGCGGGCTTCAAGCTTTGGGCCGGGGCGCATCTGCTGGTCAATGGTGACCTGGCTTCGATCATCCTGTTCGGCGGGCTGCTGGCCTGGGCGGTTGCTGAGGTCATCGTGATCAACCGTTCCGAACCTGAGTGGCAGCCGGGGCCGAAAGGCGCCATCGCCAAGGATGCGATGTTCTTTGCCGCCTCGATTGTCCTGATGGGGGGGATCGGCTACGTCCACGGCATGGTCGGCCCGTCGCCGTTTGGCGGGTAGGCCCTGAACCAGGATAGGAAACCATGAAACTGTACCGATTTTTGTCCGAAGACGATACTTCTGCCTTTTGCCACAAGGTGACGGCTGCGCTGAACAAGGGCTGGGAGCTGCAGGGCGAGCCTGTCTACGCCTTTGATACGGCACGTGGTGTGATGCGCTGCGGCCAGGCAGTGGTGAAGGAAGTGGACGGAATCTACACGCCTGAGACCAAACTGGGAGAACACTGATGGCCAAGACCAATCCGGGCCGCTTTTTTGAAGATTACACCGTTGGCGAGGTGATCCGCCATGCGGTGCCGCGCACGGTGTCGGGGGCGGAGCGGGCGCTGTATCATGCGCTCTATCCGGCGCGCCATGCGCTTTATTCTTCGGATGAATTTGCCCGGGCCTCTGGTCTGCCGTCGGCGCCGCTGGATGATCTGGCGGCCTTCCATGTGGTGTTTGGCAAGACAGTGCCGGACATCTCGCTGAACGCATTGGCAAACCTGGGCTATGCCGAAGGGCGCTGGCTGCTGCCGATCTATCCGGGTGACACGCTGCGGTCGGAATCCGAAGTGATTGGTCTCAAGCAGAATTCCAACGGCAAGTCGGGCGTGGTCTATGTGCGCACCCGCGGGTTGAACCAGCGCGATGAATGCGTGATGGAATACGTGCGCTGGGTGATGGTGCGCAAACGCGATCTGGACACCCCAGCGCCTAAGACGGTGATCCCGGAGCTGAACAAGGTGATCCCGGCGGATCAGCTGGTGATCCCGGCGGGGCTGGATTTTTCCAACTACGATTTCACCCTGGCCGGCGAGCCGCACCGCTGGGGCGACTATGCGGTGGGCGAGACCATCGACCATGTGGATGGCGTCACCATCGAAGAAGCCGAGCATATGATGGCAACCCGCCTGTGGCAGAACACCGCCAAAGTGCATTTCGACAATACCGCGCGGCCCGATGGCACCCGGCTGATCTATGGTGGCCATGTGATTTCGATGGCACGGACATTGTCGTTCAATGGCCTCGCGAACGCGCAGATGATTGTCGGTCTCAATGGCGGCGCGCATGCCAACCCCTGCCTGTCCGGGCTGACAGTGCGGGCCTGGTCGGAAGTGCTGGACAAGGCGGACACTAGCGCGCCTGGGGTTGGCGCGATCCGGTTGCGGCTGGTGGCCACCAAGGGCTGTGCGCCGTTTGAGCTGAAAGGTGAAGACGGCAAATATCTGCCGGATGTGCTGCTGGATCTGGACTATTGGGCCTTGATGCCGAAGTAACGGGGGGGGCAGCGGTCATTCCGGAACCGTTGCCTGCTGCCCCTGCACTCCTTACCTGATATGCGAGCCGGATCATTTCTTGCCTTGCAATCCTGAGGGGCGGCGGTAAATCTGCCCGCGCTACTCAGGGTGGAAAAATTATGATTGACGAAGAAAAGTCATCGGCCAGTTATGGGACAGCTGTCATTCTATGCGGTCTGTTTGGTGTGATTGGTGTGCACCATTTCTACTTGCGAAACTACATGCATGGAATGATTGACTTGGGGTTGTTCATTCTGTTTGTCGTGCTTTTGGCAGGTGACCAGCCTTTGCTGGGTTATTTGGTGCTGCTCGTTGATATCGCGCACTCAATAATAGTTTTTTATCTGTTGATTGCAGAAAAGGTCCGGGATGGATCGGGCCGATTGGTTAAACTGAAATAGGGTTGAAAAATATGGCAAATATGGATCACGCAGCTGTCGGCGAGGTAAGCGAAAAGGGGTTCGTTCCGGCTGTGCTGCTGTGCTTCTTTCTGGGGCCGTTGGGCGCGCACCGCTTTTATCTTGGCAAGATCGTCACTGGCATCCTTATGCTGATCACGCTTGGTGGACTGGGGATCTGGACAATCATTGATTTTGTCCGCCTGATCATCGGCTCCATGGGCGATCGGGACGGTCTGCCGTTGCGGCGCTGAAACTTGTCTGCTGCGGCACTCAGGCCGCAGCAGATTTTGCGGGTTGAGTGCCGGGAAGCTCCCCGCGCAAAAGTGATAGCCCTGAAAGCTGCAATCAGCCTAAACTGGCAGCATGCGGGTTTTGCAGCTTCTGGTTTTCTCCGTGCTCTCCCTCTGGCCGCTGAAGGCAGCGGCCTGCGATCTGGCGCTGGTGCTGGCGGTGGATGTCTCTGGGTCTGTGGATGCTCAGGAGTACCGGTTGCAGATGGACGGGCTGGCGGCAGGGCTGAGAGATGGCGTGGTTTCAGAAGCGCTGGTCAGGGCGAGGGCGCAGGTGCTGCTGTTGCAATGGTCTGGCGGGTCCCGACAGGAAGTGACGCTGCCGTGGACACAGGTGCAGAGTTTTGCGGATGTGGAGGCGTTGGCACGGCAGGTGGAAACGGCGCCGCGCCCCTGGCGGAACTTTTCCACCGCAATTGGCGAGGCGCTGGAACTGGCGCTCGCACAGTTTCCCGCAGTGCCGGAGTGCAAGCGCCGGGTGGTGGATGTCTCTGGCGACGGTTTTTCCAATGAGGGGATCGAACCGCAGGAGCTCCGGGAGGCTCTCGCAGCGGCGGATGGGCGTTGTTGCGCAACTCGTTTTGAGGACGAGCTTCCCCTTTCCGCGGCGGATTCATCCATCACACACGATCTCGGCGGTGCCGAGGGCCGAGAATCGGTTCATGAGAGCGATGCGGATGTGGATTTCGGCGGTTTGTCTGTCTGGGTCCCTCGCCATGATGCGTTCGCCGAATGCCTTGAGGCATAGCATTTTGGCCTCCACGCGACTTCGGATGTGATAACCACTCCATCGTTTCCACAGCGCCCTGCCGAAGCGTTGCGAAGCGCGCAGTATCTCG
>NZ_JBNAFX010000043.1:0-5000 GCF_049800895.1 Leisingera sp. S232
CGAGATACTGCGCGCTTCGCAACGCTTCGGCAGGGCGCTGTGGAAACGATGGAGTGGTTATCACATCCGAAGTCGCGTGGAGGCCAAAATGCTATGCCTCAAGGCATTCGGCGAACGCATCATGGCGAGGGACCCAGACAGACAAACCGCCGAAATCCACATCCGCATCGCTCTCATGAACCGATTCTCGGCCCTCGGCACCGCCGAGATCGTGTGTGATGGATGAATCCGCCGCGGAAAGGGGAAGCTCGTCCTCAAAACGAGTTGCGCAACAACGCCCCGGTGCCGTCCCAAACGATGATCTTCATTCGGTCAGCTCTCTTAGATCGAAAGATGAAAATCGCGCCGTTGAAGGGGTCCAGTTCAAATTCGTTCATTACGATAGCGGCCAAACCATCCATGCCCTTTCGAAAATCGACGGGCTTGGAGGCCAAGTAGAGTTTGAAATTACCGGAGGGCGAAATCATGTACGGGCCTCCAAAGAGAGAATAACCTTGATCAAGTCATCGACTGGATACGTCGATGGCAGCGAAATTTCGATTTCGCGCCCGCGCAGTGTTACACTGGCGACGGAATCGGCGAAGGTTTCCATTGGCCTATCGTTTTGGATCGCGATCTCAGAGAAGAAGGTGTCTTCCGTCTCTGTTGTCGTCCTGATCCGCGAAGCTTTGACGTCGGCGCGCCACTTGTAGACAAGCGATTGTGAGACGTTGCATTCCTTCATGACGTCAGCAAGGGCCAGCTCGCCGTTGTCGAGCTTTTCTTTCACGAACCTCTTGAAGCTCGGAGGCCAGACGCGACGGCCTCCGGCATGGACTTCGATTGTGAACCCATAGGCTGTGAATGATTTCGGAAACTGTCTCATGGCTGCTACCTCGTATTTCGGGCAGTATGCCATGGCGCTAATCAGTTGAGCAGTGGCTGATTAGGGGGTCAGATGCAACGCTTACCAGCCGCCGGGAACCGCAAGGAAAAGGAACAGGCGCTCGACCGTGCTAAACGCGACCACCAGAAGCTGGTAGATGCGATCATTGCGGGCATTCCCGCAGACCAGGTGAAGGACCGTATGATCGATCTCGACACGCGGCGCCAACAGCTGGAGCGGGAGCTGGAGCAGACCCCTGCCCCGGACACGGTGGTGTTTCACCCTTCGATGGCGGAGGCCTACCGCGAACGGGTCACCCGGCTGCTCCGGAGCCTTGGCTCCGCCGAAGGCATGGAAGAGGCCAAGGAGGCGCTGCGCGCATTGGTGGAGCGGATCGTGCTGACGCCTGCAGCGGAGGGCCCTGGCCTGGATCTGACGCTGGAGGGGGATCTGGCGGGGCTGCTGCGGCTTGCGGCGGATGCGGAAGGCGCGAACACGAAGAAGGCCTCGGACGGCGCGCCGGAAGTCTTTGATATATCTGAGGGTATTGTGTTGGTTGCGGGAGTAGGATTTGAACCTACGACCTTCAGGTTATGAGCCTGACGAGCTACCTGGCTGCTCCATCCCGCGTCAGGGTATATTGATCGTTTAGAGAGATTTCTGGATTTTACTAGGTTTGGCGGTGACCTACTCTCCCAGGGCTTAAGCCCAAGTACCATCGGCGCGACAGTGCTTAACTTCCGGGTTCGGGATGGGACCGGGTGTTTCACTTGTGCTGTAGCCACCAAACCAAGAAAAATCCATATCCGACGACCTTGCGAAGCAAGGCTGATGAGCAGCAGGCGGCACATTTACAAAGTAGATGTGCGAGATACTGCCCGGCTGTTCTGTCACCGCGTATTTGCGGCAGGCAGAACAACCTGCGTCGGCTACAATCAACAGTCCAAGTCATTTTTTTGGGATGTTTGCTTTGTTTGGTTCCGTAACACTGTCTGTTACTGGATCAAATCAAGCCTATCGGGCGATTAGTACCGGTCAACTGAATGCATTGCTGCACTTACATCTCCGGCCTATCGGCGTGGTGGTCTTCCACGGCCCTCAGGGATACCTTGTTTTGAGGGGGGCTTCCCGCTTAGATGCCTTCAGCGGTTATCCTGTCCGAACATAGCTACCCTGCACTGCTGCTGGCGCAACAACAGGTCCACCAGTGGTTCGTTCACCCCGGTCCTCTCGTACTAGGGGCAACTCCTCTCAAGTATCCTACACCCACGGCAGATAGGGACCGAACTGTCTCACGACGTTCTAAACCCAGCTCACGTACCTCTTTAAACGGCGAACAGCCGTACCCTTGGGACCTGCTCCAGCCCCAGGATGAGATGAGCCGACATCGAGGTGCCAAACACTGCCGTCGATATGGACTCTTGGGCAGTATCAGCCTGTTATCCCCGGCGTACCTTTTATCCGTTGAGCGATGGCCCTTCCACGCGGGACCACCGGATCACTATGGCCGACTTTCGTCTCTGCTCGACTTGTCAGTCTTGCAGTCAGGCTGGCTTCTGCCATTGCACTCAACGAGCGATTTCCGACCGCTCTGAGCCAACCTTCGCGCGCCTCCGTTACTCTTTAGGAGGCGACCGCCCCAGTCAAACTACCCGCCACGCAGGGTCCCGGATCCGGATAACGGACCGCGGTTAGACATCAAGAGTGCGAAGGGTGGTATCTCAAAGGAGGCTCCACAAGGACTTGCGTCCCTGCTTCGATGCCTACCACCTATTCTGCACATCACAATCCTGATGCCAGTGCGAAGCTGTAGTAAAGGTGCACGGGGTCTTTCCGTCTAACCGCGGGAAGCCTGCATCTTGACAGGCAATTCAATTTCGCTGAGTCGATGTTGGAGACAGCGGGGAAGTCGTTACGCCATTCGTGCAGGTCGGAACTTACCCGACAAGGAATTTCGCTACCTTAGGACCGTTATAGTTACGGCCGCCGTTTACCTGGGCTTCAATTCGGAGCTCTCACCCCTCCTTTTAACCTTCAGGCACCGGGCAGGCGTCAGACCCTATACGTCGTCTTGCGACTTCGCAGAGCCCTGTGTTTTTAATAAACAGTCGCCACCCCCTGGTTTGTGCCCCCGGATTCCACTTGCGTAGGACCCGGGCCTCCTTCTCGCGAACTTACGGAGGTATTTTGCCGAGTTCCTTCAACATCGTTCTCTCAAGCGCCTTGGTATTCTCTACCAGTCCACCTGTGTCGGTTTAGGGTACGGTCTGATGGAGGGCTATTTCCAGGGACTGATCAGCAGCCCATTCAATCCGATAAGGATGAACTACCTTCACAATCCGTCACATCCTCCTGGCCCACGAATATTAACGTGGTTCCCATCGCCTACGCCTTTCGGCCTCGGCTTAGGGGCCGGCTTACCCTGCTCAGATTAGCTTTAAGCAGGAACCCTTGGACTTTCGGCGAGAGTGTCTCTCACACTCTTTGTCGCTACTCATGTCATCATTCTCGCTAGTGATCTCTCCACCGGATGGCTCACGCCCCGGCTTCATCGAAAGCCTCGCGTCTCCAATCTTCCCGAAGGAAGTAAGGAGACATGAGACTATGTCACACTACGCTCTGCTACCATGCACTATGTGCATCCTCGGCTTCGGCTCATGGCTTGAGCCCCGTTACATCTTCGCCGCAAGACATCTTAATTAGACCAGTGAGCTGTTACGCTATCTTTAAAGGATGGCTGCTTCTAAGCCAACCTCCTGGTTGTTTTGGACGTCTCACCTGCTTTCCCACTTAGCCATGAATTGGGGGCCTTAGCCGGAGGTCAGGGTTGTTTCCCTCTCCACGACGGACGTTAGCATCCGCCGTGTGTCTGCCATCTAGTACTCCCGGGTATTCGGAGTTTGGTTAGGATCAGTAAGCCTGTGGGGCCCCATTACCCATCCAGTGCTCTACCCCCCGGGGTATTCGGATGACGCTCTACCTAAATAGATTTCGCAGAGAACCAGCTATCTCCGAGTTTGATTGGCCTTTCACCCCTAGGCACAGCTCATCCCGATCCTTTTCAACGGATGTGGGTTCGGTCCTCCAGTGCGTGTTACCGCACCTTCAACCTGGCCATGCCTAGATCACTCGGTTTCGGGTCTGATCCCACGAACTCATGCGCCCTATTAAGACTCGCTTTCGCTGCGCCTACACCTAACGGTTTAAGCTTGCTCGTGAGACCAAGTCGATGACCCATTATACAAAAGGTACGCTGTCAGCCCTCAAGGGGCCTCCAACTGATTGTAGGCGTTCGGTTTCAGGTACTGTTTCACTCCCCTCGCCGGGGTGCTTTTCACCTTTCCCTCACGGTACTGGTTCACTATCGGTCAGTAAGGAGTACTTAGCCTTCGGAGGTGGTCCTCCGATCTTCAGACAGAATTTCACGTGTTCCGCCCTACTTAATACGTCCCTCAGAGCTTCCCATACGGGGCTATCACCCGCTATGGCTGCGCTTCCCAACGCATTCTGGTCACTCATCAGGCTCGGCTGGTCCGCGTTCGCTCGCCACTACTAACGGAGTCTCTATTGATGTCCTTTCCTCCGGGTACTTAGATGTTTCAGTTCCCCGGGTTTGCTCTTAAAGACCTATGTATTCAGTCCTTAAGTACCTGGTTCAAACCATTATTGATTACCAAAGGTAACAATAACGATCTGTCAGGTGGGTTCCCCCATTCAGAGATCTTGGGATCAAAGCCTATTCCCGGCTCCCCCAAGCTTATCGCAGGGTATCACGTCTTTCATCGCCTCTTACTGCCAAGGCATTCACCAAACGCCCTTCTCGCGCTTGATTTGATCCAGAAAGAGAAAGTGTTACCTTTCACGGCACCGGAAGCTGGTAAGAAACCGGCGCCTCTACTTCTGAACCAAAAAGCAAACTATCCCGCTCCCAGCCAACATGTGACTGAGAACTTGTTGCATGATCGTGCGATCATGCGGGTTAGTGTACTTGACTTGGACAACACTGTCTTTTCAATCAGGCAGACTTCAGCACGTCTGAGGAAACATGACGTCTTCTGAAGCTCGCATCCCATCCCGAAGGACAGTCCGCACCTGACTGAGGTCAGTCCCACACTCGGGCGACCAACAGTCTTGT
>NZ_JBNAFX010000043.1:7500-27832 GCF_049800895.1 Leisingera sp. S232
CGCGTCGCCGCCGTCCCGTCCGGTGTGTCTCAGCTGCGCCTCAGCGCCGCCGGTGAGGGGTGTTCTATGGTTAGTGCCGGAGAGTCGCAAGCCCTTTTTTGAAGTTTCTGCGACTTTTTGCGGAAAAGGGGTGATACACCAATAAAATCAGAGGCTTAGGGAGGATTCAAAGCGTCGATCAGCTTCGAAAAGGAAGTCCCGGCAAGCGCGGGCAGACGGGGTCAGAAGCGCCCCGCCGACACCCTCTACTATATATAGGGGGTGCCAAGGCAAAGTGCACAAGCCGGGGCTTTTTTCCTGCGACTCGGAAAGGCCGCCTCCCGCAGCCAAGCGCCGATTTTTTGCGGGAGTCCTCTCAGCTTGGGGCCACATCAGCTGCCTGAGACCTGCGCGGCGACCGGATCGCTTGCGCTTTTCAGCCCCGGCGGCCCGGAAAGGTCCGGATGCCGATCCCGCCGTCGGTCAGACTGGACCGGACCGACGCTGCAAGCTGCACCGCTTCAGCGGTGTCGCCATGCAGGCAAATGGTGTCGATGGCTGCCGGGATGCGTTTGCCGCTTTTGGTGATGATTGCCCCCTCCTGAACCATTTGCAGAATGCGCGGGCCTGCCAGGTCCGGATCATGGATCACTGCACCAGGCTGGGACCGGTCGACCAGGGTGCCGTCATCATTATAGGCACGGTCGGCAAAGATCTCGCCGCACCAGTTGCAGCCGAGCTCACGCACCACCTCCTCCATGGCGGTGGCTGCCAGCACCATGATGATGATGTCCGGATCGACATCCAGTGCTGCCTCGTAACAGGCCCGCGCCATCGCGTGGTCAACGCAAGCCAAATTGGACAGTGCACCGTGCAGTTTCAGGTGCCGCACCTGAGCACCCGTGGCCTGCGCCATGCCCCGGGCGGCCCCCAGCTGGTAGCGCATCATATTCGCCAGCGTGCCGTGCGGCACATGCATCTTGCGGCGGCCGAAGCCCTGCAGGTCCATGAAACCGGGATGGGCACCAATCCCCACGCCATTGTCCTGCGCCAGCACCATGGTCCGCGCCATCACATCCGGGTCGCCCGCGTGAAAGCCGCAGGCGATATTGGCCGAGGACACGATGTCCAGAAGCGCAGCATCATCCCCCATTTTCCAAGGGCCGAAGCTCTCCCCCATATCGGCATTCAGGTCGACAGTCTTGGTCATGGATTTTCTCCTGCTGCAAAAGGGTCTGCCTCTGCCGAGACCGCTCCGCTGATCAATTGATAAGATAGCAAATCCCGGACCGCCGCCGGATCGCGCACCAGCGGGTGGCAGGCTGCGGGCAGGGATTTGAGGGTATTTTCGTGCTTGGCCTGGATCTCTAGGCCATCCTCCAGGCTGACCCAGCGGAACCGCAGTACCGCGCCCGCCTGCGCCTGCGCCACCCTGGGCAGGTCACAGGGTAATACGGTGCCGATCCGGGGGTAGCCGCCGGTGGTCTGGCACTCGCGCATCAGCACAAAGGGCTTGCCCTCGCCGGTCATCTGCACGTCACCGGGCAGGATCACTTCCGACAGGATATTCAGCTGCCCCTCAGCGGCGAAGCCTTCGCCTTCCGAGACCATTTCCACGCCCATCCGGTTGGCGCGACTGCCGCGGCTGAATGCGACAGCCGCGAAACGACGACGGACGGCAGCCGCGAACAGGTGGCTCTGGAAACTCTCTATGATCCGAAGTTCGCCCCCCTGGAAACGCTCTTCGGCTGCCAGCACCAGGCCTGTTTCGCTGTTCTGATCCGGGCCTGCAGGCAGCAAATCGCCGACTGCGGCCGCCCTGCCCAGCCCCGCCATCAGATGCACGGCGCGCGCGCCCAGCAGCGGTTCCGTGGCAATACCACCGCCCAGATGCAGATAACCATAGACGCCGGCACGAGCTGCGCCAATGGTCAGGCGCTGGCCGGCCTCCATCTGGTGCGACGCATTCCAGGCCAGCGACTCGCCATCCAGCACTGCTGCCATCGGCGCACCAGTCAGAGCGATCCGCACAGGGCCAATGGCCTCGAATTCCCCCCCCATGCCGCCCATTTCCAGTGCCGCCAGACCCGGATCCTGCCTGAGCAGTGCTGCACCTTCGGCCAACGCCAAAGTGTCAGCCGCGCCGCCCTGTGACACGCCCTGCCCCAGCAGGCCCGGTCGGCCCATGTCCTGCACCGATGCGGCCGGGCCAATGCGCATGATCCGAAGACCGTTCATTCCGTCACCTCCGACAGGATGGCGCCGCAGCGCTGCGGATCGTCCGCGCAAAACTTCAGGAAGTCCGTTTTGGACACCGGCTCGAATTGCAT
Organism: Leisingera sp. S232; assembly: GCF_049800895.1. Taxonomy (NCBI): domain Bacteria; kingdom Pseudomonadati; phylum Pseudomonadota; class Alphaproteobacteria; order Rhodobacterales; family Roseobacteraceae; genus Leisingera; species Leisingera sp. S232. Next base: position 9,810 of record NZ_JBNAFX010000043.1, read on the forward strand.
TTCGTCGCCCGGGCGTAAGGTAAAGGGCTGTTCTGAACTTGCCTGAAACAGCTGCAGCCCGGTTTGGCCCACATGGCGCCAGCCGGTGGGTGCCGGATTGGAAAACAGCACGAACTGGCGAATGGCCTGCACCAGCGCGCCGCGCGGCACCATTGGGGTCAGTTCCGTCTGCCGCGGCAGATCCCATTCCGGCCCCAGAGAGCCGAGATAGGGCTGGCCCGGCGCAAATCCGATGGTCAACACCCGCACCCGTGCAGCGCCGAGGCTGTCAATTGCCTGCGCCTCGCTCAGACCTGCCGCATCTGCGGCCTCTGCCAGCTGCGGCGCCAGATCGGTGCCGTATACCGTGGGGACGCGCCAGAACCGGCGACCGGCCGGCAGCGGCGCCTGCAGCCAGTCCTGCGTGGCCAGCAGCTCCTGCAGCGCCGCCTCCAGCTGCTGATGCGGCAGAAAGGCGGGCTCAAACCGGACAAAGACCGACGCCAGCGACGCCATGGTTTCCACCACGCCATCCAGCGCCTGCGCCTCTACCGCGGTGCGAAAGGCAAGCGCCGCCCGGTTGGGCGGCTCGCTGAGGCTGCCGCCGAAACTGACCAGAAGGCCGCTTAGCCCGGCGCGGCTGAGCCGCGGATATGCTGCAGCAGTCTGGCTGTCCATGTTGTCCCCCCGTCACTTTTGCGGCCAGCGTTGCGGCGCAGACAGGGAGTGTCAACATGTCAATTCAAGCCCAGACAGCGCAGCTCTCCGGCGGGGGTGGTTCAGAAATCGTCCCAACCTTGTGCTGCGGCAAGGCCTGCATCCGGCGCCATTGGCGACACAGGCGCCGGAGCCGCCGGGCGCTGGAACGCCAGCACATCCGCAGAAGCAGCCGGCGCCGGAGCTGCTGCCCCCTTGAACTTGGACACTTCGCGGGTGAGCTGGCCGGAATCCGACGACAGCTGCTGGCTGGCGGCAGAGGTTTCCTCCACCATGGCGGCATTCTGCTGGGTCACCTGATCCAGCTGCGAAACCCCCATGTTGATCTCGCTCAGCGACGTCGCCTGTTCCTTGGCACCTGCCGCAATCCCGCTGATATGGGTGGAAATCGTTCCGACACTGTCGATGATCTGCTTCAGCTCCTCCCCGGTGCGGCCCACCAGATCGACACCGCTGGCAACCTGCTGCTTGCTCTGGCTGATCAGATCCTTGATTTCGCCGGCGGCGCCGGCAGACCGTTGCGCCAGCGCCCGCACTTCCGAAGCCACAACCGCAAAACCGCGACCGGCATCGCCGGCCCGGGCCGCCTCTACGCCAGCGTTCAGCGCCAGCAGGTTGGTCTGAAACGCAATATCGTCGATCATGCCGATAATCTTGGCAATTTCCTCAGAGGATGTCTCGATCTGCGACATCGCCGCCACTGCGTCGGTGACAACCGAGCCACTGCGTTCGGCGGCGGTCTTGGCTTCACTGACAATGCGGTCCACCTTCTCAGCCCCTTCTGCCGAAGAATGCACCGTCCCGGTCAGCTCTTCCAGCGCGGCAGCGGTTTCCTCCAGGGTGGCCGCCTGGCTCTCGGTCCGCTGAGACAGATCACCGGCGGCTCTGGAAATCTCTTCCGCTGTGCGCTCCACTGCATCCGATACAGAGGCCACCGCCCCCATTGCCGTTTCCAGCTGCACTGCTGAACGGTTGAAGGCCGCACCCAGCGCCGCAATGTCCGCCTGTTCCGACAGAGTGACCCGGACGCCAAGGTCGCCTTCGCTCATCGCCTCCAGGCCCCGGGCAATTTCCTGCAGACCGCGGCGGCGCACCGTTACATCGGTCCCCACCTTTACCACCTGCACCACCGTGCCATCCGGCCCTGTAACCGGCGCATAGGTGGCTTGGATCCAGATGGTCTCGCCGGTTTTGGTCACCCGCGGGAACTGATCCGTGAACACCCGGCCTCCCGCCAACTCTTTCCAGAACGTCTTGTAGTCCGCACCGGCCGCCAGATCCGGCGCCACAAACATCGAATGGTGCTTGCCCTCGATTTCCTCAAGACTGTACCCCAGCGCGGAAAGAAATTTGCTGTTGGCCGTCAGAATTGTGCCATCCGGCTTGAACTGGATCGTGGCCTGCGTGCGGTCCACCATATCGGCAATCATTTCAGCACTGTTTGCCTGCGCTGTCGGCTTAGCCGGTTTGGATTTGAAAAACATCTTAAGTCTCCGCGCGTTCCTGATTCTGAACTTTCCGCGAGACGCTACAGTGAATTCGGCATAAAATTCTTAACCCCGACCATGGTCGCCGGGCAGCCGCCGCCAAACGCCCCCCCCGCTGCCAGGTCTTAAAAGCCGTCCCGAAATACAACCAAGGATTGTTTTCCTCTTGATCGGCCCAATAGAGAATGTACCCTGCACGGACAGGCCGCCCGCTGGCTGGAGACACGGCCGACAATCGGCAGCCGGGGTGACAGTGACCTACACTAAAGAGGACAACCCGCGTATGATGTTTGCCCGCCAATCAGGCCCCCATCGGCGGCCTCCCGGGCGCCTTGCCGCCGGCCGACACGCCCATTTCGCAGCAGCGCTGGCCGCCGCTGCCGGGCTGGCGTTCGACTACTTGACCCCCTTGGGGGTAGCGGCCGGGCTTATCTACACCGGTGTGGTCCTCTGCGCGCTCTGGGCCGAAAAACCATCCGCAGCCTACCTCTATGCCGCAATTGCATCGGCCTTGACAGTTCTCGGCTATGTCCTGGCCCCGCATCCTGCCGCAGACGCATGGATCACGCTGACCAACAGAGGCCTGACGATCCTGGCGCTCTGGCTACTCGCGTTCATTGTCTTCCGTCAGAAGACCATCCAGGCCGCACAAGAGCAGCAGCAAAGCGAACTCTCCGCAATTCAGGAGAAAACGGTCGACGGGATGATCACCATTGACACCTCTGGCAACATCCTGAGCTATAACCGTGCCTGCAAACATATTTTCGGATACAGCACAGAAGAGGCCGTTGGCCAGAACGTGAAACTTCTGATGCCCGACCCCGACCATTCAGCGCATGACAGCTATCTGCACAATTATCTCCGCACCGGCCAGAAAATGATCATCGGCGTCGGCCGCGAAGTGCGCGGTCGACGCAAGGACGGCAGCACTTTCCCATTGCATCTTTCCGTCAGCGAGGTCCGCGTCGGCGGGATTGTACTGTTCAGCGGGATTGTCCGTGACATTTCCGAACAGAAACGCGCCGAGAAAGAGCGCGAGGCCTTCATTGAAGAGCTGTCGCGCTCCAACCGGGACCTGGACGGATTTGCCTATGTGGCCTCGCATGATCTGCGTGCGCCGTTGCGGGTGATCGACAATACTGCCAGCTGGCTCGAGGAGGACCTGGCGAAAGTGATGAATGAAGACAGCCGGGAAAACCTGCAACTGCTGCGCTCCAGGGTGAGGCGAATGGACCGGCTGCTGGACGACCTGCTGGAATACTCGCGGATCGGGCGGGCGGACAGCACCCAGCACCAGCAGCCGGTTCCGGGTTCCAAAGTGATACAGGACGCGCTGATGCTGGTAAACGCCCCCGCTGGCTTCACAATCCGCATCGATCCGGCGTTCCAGAACATCGAGATCCCGAAAATGCCGTTGATCCAGATCTTTGCCAACCTGGTTTCCAATGCCGTCAAGCACAGTGAGACAGGCACAGGAACAGTGGACGTCACTCTGGAGGAGCAAGACAGCCACTGGGCATTTTCGGTGGCGGATGACGGCCCCGGGATCGCCCCCAAATACCATGACCAGATTTTCAAGATGTTCCAGACACTGAAATCACGGGACCAGGTGGAGGGCAGCGGCATGGGCCTGTCTATCGTTCAAAAACATGTGCAGCATGTCGGCGGCACAGTGACCCTGCGCTCGACGCCGGGTGAAGGCAGCGATTTCCGCTTCACCTGGCCCAAACAGCAGCGCAACGCAAAGGACGAGGACTGACGGAGGACTTCAAACCCGGCCTGCCCCGCTGAAACAGAACGGGCGCTCCCGCTTTGCGGCACCGCCAAGGCAAAAGCGGCTCGCTGTCCTGACCCGGCTCAAATCCAGAAAAGCCAGCGTCTTGCCCCAATCGGTCACCACTGCGCAGGCCGCGTCAAAATTATTCTCTTGGTCAAATCCCATCACCGTTTTGTACAGTTTTCAGAGGCGCTGAACTCCATGTACTTGACGGCCAATGGTGCCTACGACACAGGCAAATGCCATGACGCCATCCACTGCCCGACAGTGCATGTTCACATGCATGAGAGAGGCCAACCGTAAAGACTACGCCCTCATCCTTCCGCGCAAGAATGCAAAGCCGTGGAAACCCACCCCGGCACGTGCCACGGCCCGGAATGAAGCGATGCGTGCCTCGATGTATTTTGATCGGCGCTCTGGCAACGACTAAGCAGATACCACCGCCAGAGCCCTGGTGAGACAAAGGTTCACTGCGTCTGACTATTGGAAAGACCCCCGCCGTCTCAATGCTGCGTTGTAGGACGACCAATTCCTGATCTTATACTTTGTCGGGGCTCTATTGCACAAATTCCGTGTGGGTTTCATCTCATGAATCCAGCGTGGTAGCTGGGATGGATGAGCAGACCTACAGCCCCGACCTACAGGACCAAGAACTGGCCAGACTATAACGAAGCGCTCAAGCGCCGGGGTTCGCTGACGATCCATTGGCCGGTAGGCGATTGCCCGCAATCGCCGTAAGGCTGGTTCGATCCTGAGATGAGCTGGGATGGCGCGCCGACAGGCAGGCGTGGCCGCCAGCAGAGCTACAGCGACGCCGCTATACAGACGTGCCTTTCGATGAAGGTGCTGTTCGGGATGGCACTTCGGCAGACAACCGGGTTCGTCGAAAGTCTGCTGCGACTGGCTGGCCTCGACTGGACGGTGCCCGACTTCAGCACGCTGTCGCGCCGCCAGAAGACGCTGGCCGTCAATATCCCCTATCGCGGCTCCAAGGGCCCGTTGCACCTGCTGATCCCCTCTCGTGACATTGCTCCGCAATGCACTGCCGGTCAGTGGATGCACTGCGTGAAACTGCTGGGGCAGCGCCTCATGGCGCGGAGCTTCAGGTCCGTATCGCCGTTCTGAACGGCGATACCGCGCTCGGCATCCCTGTCACAGAGCCCGTGGGATAAGTCCGTCCGGGGAAAGGGGAACCCCGGCCATCAGCCGATTTGTGCAACAGAGCCGGGAGGAATACTTCTTTGAGGCAGGCTCACATATTCGTGGAATTCACGCGACAGCCATTCAACTGCAATGCGGGCAATTCCACGCTCTAGACGCTCCTTTTCGGCCACGAGGTAATAGGATTGCCGGGCAAGCACCTCAGTCTCAAACAACCGGATTAGCTTGCCGTCCGCCAGGGCCTGTTCGGCCAGCAGTGAATCGCTGATGGCTACGCCATTTCCAGCAATTGTCGCAGAAATCACATGGGTCATATCGGAAAATGTAGTGCCGCGGTCCACTTCGATTGTTTTGCGCGTCGCGGACGCCAGCCACAGCACCCAGTCGCTGGTATCAGTATGATGAAGGAGTGGCAGCTTTTTCAGATCATCCGGACTGCGCAGCCTGTCGACACGCTCCAGCAGTTTCGGGCTGCATACTGGAAAGGTGCGGGGAGTTGACAGATGCCGGACCGCCAGCCCCGGCCAGGCACCGTCCCCATAGTGGATCGCCAAATCCACTTCCTTGGCCAGGGCCCCAGCCTGCCCCGTCCCACTTGAAATCTGAAGCGTGACATTGGGATAAAGAGCCGAAAACTCCCCAAGCTTTCGCGCCAGCCAGTAGTTCCCAAAACCCGAGGGGCAGTTGATGTGCAGATGGCCCCGAGGCTCTGCATCCGGCGGGTGGGCCGCAGATTCAATCAGTTCAAGCGCTTTGCGTATCTGATGCAGATACCGGTTTCCAGCCGAGGTCAGCTCAGTCCGCCGTCCGGCCCGGTGGACCAGTTTGACACCCAGCATCTCCTCAAGATGGCGCAATTGATGTGATACGGCACTGGGCGTGACATTCAGAGCACGGGAAGCCGCCTGCATGTTCCCCAGTTTGGCAATCGCATCCAGCATGCGAAGCGCCGTCATCGACGGGTAACGTTTCCAGGGCCTGTCAGCAGAGGGATAGCTCATTTCCATATCCATTTCACACGTGGAAAGTCAGTAGATGCGTTGGTGACTTGAGTATTTTTTGCAAATTTACCCAAGTTTCTTTCATTTGACGATAAAAAAACTCTCACACAATACTCGCACCCAATTCCCTGCCGGGACTGCGAACGGGAGACTACATGCCACGCCTGCCTCAAGACCGCTTGAACCGCTATGCCGCTTTGGCAAACCGCGATCTGTTTGACCTAAAAGATCCGGATTTCGGCCCCTTCCTTCGACGCGCTGTGGACGAAGGTGTCGAGATGGTCTCAAACAACTTTAACACGCTGGGCATGTTCCGCGCGCCTCATACCAAAGATCTTGACGCTTTGGATCTGGCGATGATCGGCCTGCCGCTGGATCTGGGAGTGCCCAATCCCCGTCCCGGCACCCGCAAGGGGCCTGAGGCCGTGCGCTATTGGTCTTTGGACCGCAACATGGTGAACCATTTCACCCGCACATGCCCCTATGACCTGTGCCGGATCGCGGATTGGGGCGATCTGGAGTTTTCCACCAATCCCTACAGCCTGGACGCCTGCCTGGATGACATCACTGCGCTTTACGCCGACTTGGTGAAAAACGACGTCACCCCGCTCAGTATCGGAGGAGAGCACACCTGCACCTACGGTATCCTGCGCGCACTCAGCAACAATGGCGAAGACCCTTTGGCGCTGGTGCATATCGATGCACATGCAGACACTGCAACCAACTTCCAAGGGGTTCGGGTGTCGGATGCCACGCTGTTCCAGGTGGCCACCGTAGAAGGCTTCATTGACCCGGAGAAGACCATACAGATCGGGCTGCGCGGACGCGGAGTGCCGCGGGCAGAATTCGGCGAACAAGCCGGCATGCGGGTCATGCTGGCCGAGGAGCTGCAATCGCGGGGTGTCGAATACGCATTGGAAGAAGCCCGCCGCGTGGTGGGCAGCGACCGGGTTTACCTGTCGATCGACACCGACGCTTTTGACTGTTCTGTCATGCCCGGCACAACCCTGCCTGAGCCCTTTGGACTGACGGGTGAACAGGTGCGCGACATTATCCGCGGGCTGTATGACGTGAATGTCGTGGGTGCCGACCTGGTTGAGCTGAGCCCGCCCTATGACCCGACCGGCATGTCCGCCTGTCTGGCCGCAGGTACAGCGTTTGAAATGCTTTGCCTGCTGGCCGAGGCCCGCAGCCGCCGTCACGGTGAACGCCGCCCAACCCACTGGACCTGAACGAAAGCCAAAGAACGTAATCGATGACAAACTTCACGCAACATATCTCGACCAACAGCCCCAAACGTGACTTGGGGGCGGATATGGCGTTCACCAATGGCCGGATCTACACTGTCGACAACGCTCAGCCCTGGGCCGAAGCCGTCGCCGTCAAGGACGGGAAATTCCTGGCGGTCGGTTCTAACGAAGACATCGCACCGCTGATCGGTGCCGACACGTTTGTTAAGGATCTAGACGGGGCCTTTGCCATGCCCGGTCTTTACGACATGCACACGCACCCCGACCTGGCCCTGGGACCGAAATACTCTGACTATCTGGACGTCGGCCTCGAAACCCCAGAACCAAATCAGGTCCGGGACGCCATACTGGCCTATGCCGCGGATCACCTCGCCACTGACGCCAACGGCGGCTGGATTTTCGGCAAGCATTTTGTGCATTACAATTTCCGCAAAGCAGGCATCGCACCGGGCAAAGAATGGCTCGACAGTTTCATTCCCGACCGGCCGGTTGCCATCATGGATCGGATGTGGGGCAGTTGCATGGCCAATTCCAAGGCGTTGGAACTGGCTGGCGTGACCGTCGGAACACAAAATCCGAACAACGGCTATATCGTCCGCGATCCGCTGACAGGTGAACCGGACGGCATTCTGGTCGACGGCGCTTATGCTATGATTATGGCAGCGATGCCGCCTCCGCCGCAGCATGCCCTGGTGCGTGCCTACAGCGAAGGGGCACGGTTCCAATCCGCGCGTGGCGTGGTGGCAACCAAATACGTGCATGTCTGCGAAAACCGTCTGGATGCCCTACGCGCAATCGACCTGAGCGGTGCGCTTCCCGTGCGGGTGGAGGCGGCGATCAGCTGGCAGGATGACATTTTCCCAGTGGCGCGCCGCTGGGAGCTGTTGGCCGGCGAGCGCCACTATTACCGGTCAAAGCGGCTGAATGCCAATGCCGTCAAATTCCACTTCGACGGTACAGCAGAGCCCAGGACATCTTATTTCCTGTCGCCCTGGCCCAACGAGAAGGACTGGCGCGGCTCGCTTAACCTGACGCCCGAACATATCTATGACATGGTGGCAGAGATGGACCGCAAGCGCATCCGCGTGGTGGCCCATTGTACCGGCGACGGCGCCTCGGACATCTTCCTTGACGCGGTTGCGGAATGCCGCCGCCGCAACGGGCCTGGCATGCGCCATCAATGCGCCCACAGCACCATCCTGCACGAAGGCAATCTGCAGCGGTTCAAGGAACTGGATGTGATTGCCGAATTCTCACCCGTCGGCTGGTACCCGTCCAATTTCACCATTGGCGCCCGATCGGCCTATGGCGACAAGCTGCAGAAAGCCTACAATGTGCGCGGCGTTCTGGATCATGGCGGCGTGGCCGTGATGGGCACCGATTGGCCGGTCAGCAGCATCGACCCGTGGATCGGCTTCGAAGCTCTGGTGACCAGGCAGAACCCATGGGGCGAGATGGAAGGCCAGCTTGGCGATCCTGTTTCTGTGGCCGAAGCCATCCGGATGCTCACGATCAATGGCGCCTACTCCATGGGCATGGAGGATCAGGCGGGATCCATCACAGCTGGCAAGGCAGCGGATATGATCGTGCTGGATCAGAACCTGCTGGAGATCAGCCCCAAGGGGCAGCTTCACAAGACCGAGGTGCAAATGACCATGCTTGATGGCGCGGTTGTGCATGATCCAGATGGCTGGACCAAAGGCAGCCAGCAGGAATGCAGGGTCACCTCCGACGTTCCCGATTTTTACCCGGTGGTGATCTGATGGACAGCCGCATTCCTGTGACGGTTATATCCGGCTTTCTGGGGGCGGGAAAAACAACGCTGATCAACCAGTTGCTGCAGTCCGATCAAGCCCGCGACATTACCGTTTTGGTGAATGATTTCGGCGCGGTCAACATCGACACCGATCTGATCATCAAGCGCGAACGTGAGGTGATGGAGCTTTCAAACGGCTGCGTGTGCTGCTCAATTCAAAGCGATATGGTCGCCCAACTGCACGCCATGTTTACCTCAAGGACCCCGCCGGAATACCTCTTGATTGAGACCAGTGGCGTCGCGCAGCCCGGCCGCATTGCTTCGGTCTTCGGTTATCCGCAGCTCAGCCGCTTTGCCCGGCTGGATAGCGTGGTCACATTGATCGATGTCGCCAATATCGACAGCCTGTCCGACGAGGCGCATCATCTGGTACGCAGCCAGATTGAGGCCGCCGACCTGATTGTCGCGACCAAAACCGATCTGGTAGCCGAAGAGGCGCGGCGCACGGTCTATGATCGCTGGCTGTTTGCCGATCTTCCGGTTCTTGAAGCAATCGATGGCAAAGTGCCGGTTGAAGTCTTGCTGGACCAGCGCCGCAGCACCAGCGCGCTGGAGGCTGCGGTACCCGAAACCGCCTTGCCTAGCCAGTTTGTGTCAGCCCATTGGTCCAGCACAGAGCCTGTATCCTACAAGTTGTTGCAAGCCAGCTTGAAACGTATGTCAGGCGCGCTGTACCGCGCCAAAGGCATAATTTTCTGCTCGGAATTTCCGGGAGAACGCATCGTTTTCAACAAAGTCGGTGCCCGGACCGAGTTTGCAAAATCAGGTACTTGGGACGGCCCGCCGCGAACAGCCATCGTCGGCATCGGCTATGCCAAGGCGATCACCGCTGAGCAAATAAAACAGGAACTGGAGGTTAGCCAGCCCCCCGGCTGAACATGCTGGCCGCGGCCTAAAAGGCCCCTGCCCCGCAGCCCTGTACTCACGATCCTACAGACGAAGTTACGATAAGGAGGATATCATGAACTTCAAACTTATGGCCCGCCGGACGGCATTCGGTGCCATTGCGGGCGCCGTCGCGGCTGCGTGTCTTGGAACAGCCGCATCAGCGGACACTCTGCGCCTGCGTTTCCATACCTATTTCGGCACCGAAATCGACGATATCGCCAAGGAATTCCGGAAGGCCGTGAAAGACCGCACCGATGGCAGCGTGCGCATTCAGTATTTCCGCGGCGGTGAGCTGGTTCCGTCCGACCAGCTGGTGGATGCGGTGGCCAAAGGCACCATTGATATCGCTCATGGCGTCGGCAGCTACTGGTCTGGCCAAGTGGACATCGGCAACATCGAAACCGGCCTGCCGGGTGCCTGGACCACCATCGAAGAAGCCAAAGAGGTTCTGGGCACGCCCGAAGCACAGGCGCTGCTGACCGAAGCCTATGCCGAAGCCGGCGCTGTGTTCTTGGGCAAATCCTATGGCTCAGACTATGATCTTCTGACAAAGGAACCGGTCAACAGCCTGGACGACCTGAAGACCTTCAAGATCCGCGCGACATCGAATGTTGCCAAGGTTTTGCAGCAGTTCGAAATCCCAACCGTGTCCCTGCCTGGTCAGGAATTGTATGTCGGCCTGTCGACCGGCGTCATTGACGGGGTGATCTATGGCAGTGCGGTGGATTATCAGCACCTGAAACTGAACGAGAGCGCAAAATACTACACGCGCCTCAACATGCTGACACCGGGCTGGACCGAAACCTACCTGGCCAACCCGGACACCTGGGGCAAGCTGAGCGACGAGCAACGGACCATCGTGGAAGAGGAAGTCGCCAATTTCGCCGCCAAGGTCGAAGCCTGGCTGAACAACGGCAACACATCCTTCCCGGATGACATCTTTGAGTTCAGCACCCTGCCGACGGATGACACCAAGGCGCTGACCGAAGCCGCGCAAAGCGTCTGGACGGAAGAAGCCGGCCGGTCCGAGCGGAACCAGAAGTTGATCGACCTGATCGCGGCCAACGCCAAGGCCAAAGGCCGGCTTTGATGCAGATCGTGACAAGATATCTTGTCATTCAGGACGGCCTGTCCGAGTTTCTCGGGCGGGCCATTTCCTGGCTGACCTTGGTGATGATCGCCGTGCTGATGTTCGAAATCGTTGCCAGGTATTTCTTCAACAGCCCGACCATCTGGGCCCATGAAACCAGCACTATGCTGTATGGTGGTTTCTGCATTCTGGCCGGCATCTATACGCTGCGCCATCAGGGCCATGTGCGCAGCGAAGTAATCTGGGGCGCCTTGCCCGAACGTGCCAGGGCTGCGCTGGATGTTGTCACGTTTTCCTTTGTGCTGGTGGTGCTTGCTGTCTTTCTGAAACTGGCCATCGCCTTTGCAGCCGACAGCTGGGCCGTGCGCGAGTTCTCCAACAAAAGTATCTGGCAGCCGCCGCTTTACCCGATCAAAACAGTGATCCCCATCGCGGTGGGCCTGCTGCTGTTGCAGGTTCTGGCAGAATTGCTGCGTTCGGTGCTGACTGCGCTGGGTGTTGACTACGATGATCCACGCCGCGCAGAGGACGAACCCGCCGATCCGGTGCTGGCAGCCGAAGCACTGCCAGACCAGCCGGAAACGGCCTTAAAACCAACTGGAAACGGCGATGCTTGACCTCGACCCGCTTGTAATTACGCTGATCATGTTCGCATCGATGCTGGTGCTGATGGCGATTGGATCGCCATTGTCATTTGCATTGCTGTCCTGCGGCGCGGTCATGGCCTACGTGGTTTATGGTGATGGCGGGCTGGACTTGCTGATCACTTCGACCTTCAGCTCGATGGACAATTTCCTGCTGGTAGCACTGCCGATGTTCATCTTCATGGGGCTAGTGCTGCAGCGGTCCGGTATCACCGATGATCTGTTTACGATGATGCATAAGCTGATGGGCCGCTGGCCCGGTGGCTTGGGCATTGGCACCGTGATCATCTGCGCGCTGATTGCCGCCATGGCCGGTGTGTCAGGTGCAGCCACAGTGTCGCTGGGCATTATCGCGCTGCCCTCAATGCTGAAACACGGCTATGACAAGCGGCTGGTGACCGGCACGATCATGGCAGGCGGCGCATTGGGCTTTCTGATCCCACCCTCGGTTTTGATGATCATCTATGCCTTCCTGTCGCGCGATTCTGTGGGCAAGCTGTTTGCCGCCGGTCTCGTGCCGGGACTGATGCTGGCAACGATCTATATTGCCTACATCCTGATACGCTGCCGGATAAACCCGCGAATGGGCCCGCCTGCGACCGAGACCTACACCACAATGGAAAAGCTCGCATCGCTGCGGTTTCTCATCGCCCCCGGCCTTTTGATTGCCACCGTTCTGGGCTGTATCATCGGCGGTGTGACCTCTCCCTCTGAGGCCTCGGCCATCGGCGCGTTCGGCTCTCTGGTGATTGCGGGGCTCCAGCGCCGTCTCAGCCTGGACATGCTGAAGTATGTCATGCTGTCCACCACCAAGATAATGGGCATGCTGATGTGGATTGCCCTGGCTGCGGTCTTCTTTTCCAAGATTTATGTCGGTTTGGGTGCCGGACAGATCGTGACCGAACTGGTCGAAGACAACGATCTGGCGCCGATCTGGGTGATTATCACCATGCTGGCCACCTATTTCATTCTGGGCATGTTCCTGGATGATTTCGCGATCCTGTTCATCACCATTCCTCTGTTTGTCCCGATCGTGAAGGATCTGGGGTATGACACCACATGGTTTGCGGTTCTGTTCGTGCTGTCGATGCAGTCGGCCTATCTGACGCCACCCTTTGGCTACAATCTGTTCTACATGCGCTCTGTCGCGCCCAAGGAGATCACCATCGGTGATATCTACTGGTCGGCCATTCCGTTTGTGATCCTGCAGATTCTGGGTCTGGCGCTGGTCGTGGCTTTCCCGCAGATCGCCCTATGGCTGCCGGGTCTGCTGTTCTGATCCGGCGCAGGCATTGACCATGTTTTTCCGGCGGGCCAGTGCCGCCGGAAACTATTAATCACAACGCCTGATCCGGTGACGCCATGCCTTTTACTGCCGCTCAACAAACCTCACAGTCCTATGTGGATCAGCGCATGCCCGAATTGTCGGACTGGTGCGCCACCATATTCGATCACGGTGAAACCGCCTGGCGCGAGTACCGCTCGGCGGCCTGGTATGTTGAACGTTTGCGAGCTGAGGGGTTTACGGTGGAGGAAGGATCCGGCGGCATGCCGACAGCCTTTTGCGCCGAGTGGCACAATGCTGCAGGGCCGGTGGTTGGAATGTATGCTGAATATGACGGCATTCCTGGCAACTGCCAGGCGGCGGTCCCGTATCAAGCACCGCGCGAGGGGCTGAACGTCCATGCAGGCGGCCATACGGATCCGCATTCCGGGCTGGGGATTGGCGCGCTTGGCGGGCTGCTGGCGACCAAGGCCGCGATGGAAAAACACGGGATCAAGGGCGGGCTGCGCTTTACCGGCGAGCCGGCTGAGAAAGTGCGCGGCTCCAAACCCATTCACGCGGCCAAGGGCTATTATGACGGGCTGGCGGGCATGCTGTCCTTTCACCCGTTCTATATGCTGCCCATGTGTAACACGGTGCGCTGGGATACTCATTGCGGTGCTGCCTATTCGGTCATCTACCGTTTCATCTGCGATCAGCCCGAAAATTGGGGCATGCGCGATGGCGCGCCCATTCCGCAGGCACACAATGCAGTCCGGGCGCCTGGGGCCAATGATGCGCTGAACCTGATGTACACCAGCTCCAAAACCTTGCGCGATTCAATGCTGCCGCATTCAGGTGGCTGGTCTATCTCCGAAGCGATCCTGACGGCCGGGCAGGCCACCGCCGACAACCTGCCTGCCGCCTTGGCCGACATCAATTACATGATGCGCGTGCCCACAATTGAAATGGCCGAACAGGTGATCGCTGGGCTTGACCGCAATGCCCGCGCCGCCGCTGAGATGACAGGCTGCCGCTATGAACGCCATTGGGTTGCCAAATCCCGTCCTGGCCTAGCCAATCACGCCATGGCAAATCTGGTCTGGGATGTCATGCAGGCAGTTGGCCCACCAGTATGGCCGGAAAACGGCCTTGAAATGGGGCGCGAAGTACAGCGAAACCTGGGGCTTCCCGCCACCCCGGACCCCTTCATTGATGCCCTCACTCGGCTGCAGGACCCACATGAGGCCGAAGCAATCCTGCGCAGGTCGCTCCCCCCCGAACAACTGCATTCAACCTCGGACGACTACACCGATATGTGCTGGCACACGCCGACCGCCAGGTTCTACGTGGCCCGCCCGGCGCTGCGCGCACCATCTGGTTCTGCGATTCCCGCCTGGGCAATGAACGCGCTTGGCGGGATACCCGCAACAATTGATCCGATGGTGCAGACTGCCGCCAAAGTCTGTGCAGCCTCAGCACTGCGCCTGCTTGAGGACGCAGACGCGCGTGCGCGCGCAATGGACGAATTCACCCAGCGTACCGGCGGTGGGATTGGCGGGGAAAACTGGATTCCACCGCTTTGCGATTATGAGCCGCCGCTCGACTTCCGCTGGCCAGAGTATGTCACAACGCCACGAGGGTTTGACTGGTGGTTTCCCGCTGGCGGGTAAAGTCTGTTTGGTATTCCCGATGGATTTCCCGATGCCAATCAGGAGAGCATACAAGCTTTTCTGCCTCTTTGCATCGGCTTATCTGGGTCAATGTGGTGCCACACGACCTTGCGGCCCTCCTGCCATTTCAGGAGGGCATTCGACATCAGTTCCGTTCCGTTGTCGCTGACCACTACGCAGGTCTAACATGCTGGATTCACAAAATTATTTCCTTTCTCCGATTTGCGCAACAGAGCCAGCCTGTAGGCTAAATCCATCCGCAAGAAGGAGTAGTCCGCTCATCACTGGATTTGTGCAACATATGTAACCGCCCCTTGCGCCAGAGGGAATTTGAGAGCTGTATCTGGCGCGTTGTCGAGTGCTGACATATGGTCGGCCTCGTGATGCGGCCATCGTCATGCCGCGAGCCCGTATGGTGTTCGAAGGTCGGGTCCAGATCAAAGCCGCCTGCTCGAAGGCACTCTGTTGCACACTGGTTCTCCCGCTCCCGTCTCACGACTGTTGCGCCAAACTGTTCCTTGCCCTCTTATGCTCCGACGTCTTCGTGACCGCTGGTCGGCTTATACCGCCGCGATCGGAGACTGGTAGACATCGCCGCGAGCCATAAGGGCCCAGACGATCCGCGCCATTTTGTTGGCGAGGGCGACCCGGACCAGCATCGTCAGCTTCCACTCCAGCATTCCCGCCTACCACGTGCCTGGGCGCGCCGAAGCGTGGCAGTGCCGCTTGATGATCACGCTGTTGGCGCCGATGATCAGCAACCGGCGCAAAGAGCGCTCGCCCATCTTTGTTGTGGCGCCGAGCCTCTGCTTGCCGCCTGTCGAGTGCTGCCGCGGCGTGAGGCTGAGCCAGGCCGCGAAGTCTCGTCCCTTCCGGAAAGCTTCCGGCGGCGGAGCCAGAGTGGCGATAGCCGTGGCGATCAACGGGCCGATGCCAGGGATCGTCATCAGGCGCCGGGCAACCTCATCCGTCTTGGCACGCCGGTCGATCTCGGCATCCAGGCTCTCGATCTGACTGTCGAGCTGGGCAAGCGTTGCAGTCAGGACCGTCAGAGAGGCCCGCGCCGTGGCGGGCAGGCCCGAGGCCTCGTCTGCGACAAGGGCGACCAGGCGCCGGGCATTTGCCGCATCCTGTGGCACGACCCAGCCGTACTTGGTGAGGTGTCCGCGGAGCGCGTTGATGGCCTGGGTGCGCTGCCGGATGAGCAATGCCCGGACGCGCAAGACACTGGCCGCCCTTGCGTTTCCTCGCTCTTCACCGGCACGAAGCGCATATTCGGTCTCTGCGCCGCCTCGCAGACAGCCTCAGCGTCCGCCGCGTCATTTTTTGCCGCTTGATGAAGGGCATCACAAAGGCGGGCGGGATGAGCTTGATGTCGTGACCGAGCTTGGCCAGCTCCCGCCCCCAGTAATGCGCGCCCCCGCAGGCCTTCATCGCCACCAGGCAGGGCGGCAACTTAGCGAAGAATTCAAGCACTTGGGCCCTTTTGAGCGTCTTGCGTAAAACAGCACTGCCATTGCTGTCAGCACCATGGACCTGGAACACATTCTTCGCCAGATCCGGCCCGACCGTGATAATCTCCGACATGACCGCCTCCCAATATGGATTGTTGCGATCCCACCTTGGCACGTCGATGCCGTCGGGGGGGTGGCTACAGCATCAGAGCCAGTCTATTGGATCGTTGACGGCCCTCACCGCGACACGCTCTGTGCCACGCTGAACTCTGATCAAGGTTTTCTGCCGCGAACGAACACTCATTGGGCAGCGCCTAGTCCAATAGTGCCGTAAGCTCTGACCGCGCTTTTGCGATACCCGCTTCGTCGCGCCTATAGAATGTCCATTGCGCGAGGCGCGTCGATTGCACCAGGCCAAGGGATCAGGCATCCACGCCCCCGTTCGGTGGGCCTTGAAATAGGTCGCGTCGATCATGACGGTATTATGTTCGTCGTGCTCAGCAGCCAGCCCCCATCAACCGGACGAAAACCCCCTTGTCGCTCAACCGCTTCCAGCGATTGTAGAGCGTCTTGTGCGGGCCATAGGCTGCAGGCGCATCACGCCACCGTAAGCCATTGCGATTGATAAAGATAATCCCACTCAGCACACGCCGATCATCGACGCGCGGCTTGCCATGGGACGTCGGGAAGAAGCGCTCAAGACGCGCCATCAGCGCATCCGAAAGCCAGAAAAGATCTGACATGTTCACCGCTCTATTTTCGAACCGTGAATCACGCCGATAAGCGAAAATCATTGGGTCCTGACCTTAGGTGTTTGATCCCATGGTTTGATGGTGCGATCTGTTCTTTGGAATGGAAGGAAGCACTATGGGACAAGTTCGTCACGGGAGCGCCACGACCACGCACGCTGTCAGAGCAGCAATACAGCGATCGCAAGCTTCGATCGCGGCGCTGAGCAAGGAACTCGGGATCAACCCGAAGACTGTTGCCAAGTGGCGAAAGCGCGAGACCGTTGAGGATCGCAAAACAGGGCCGAAAGAGCCTCGCTCAACCATTCTCAGTCAAGCCGAGGAGGCCATGATCGTCGCATTTCGGCGGCATACGCTACTGCCGTTGGATGATTGCCTCTATGCGCTCCAGCCCTCGATCCCGCATCTGACGCGGTCAGCGCTGCATCGGTGCCTTCAGCGGCATGGCATCTCGCGCTTGCCGGATGTCGGGGGCGACAAGCCTAAGCGGCAGAGGTTCAAGCGCTACCCCATCGGCTTTTTTCATATCGATATTGCCGAGGTGCAGACTGCGGAGGGCAAGCTGTATCTTTTCGTTGGCATTGACCGGACCAGCAAGTTTGCAGTCACCCACCTCGTCGACAAGGCAGATCGCAAGACCGCCTGGGAATTCCTCGAACATTTGCTCAAGGCGGTCCCTTATCGCATCCATACGATCCTGACCGATAACGGTATCCAGTTCGCCGAACAGCCACGAAACCGGAACAGAGTATACTCCCGGCAGATGCGCTTCGACATGATCTGTGAGGCCAACGGGATCGAGCATCGCCTGACCAAACCGAACCATCCGTGGACCAATGGCCAAGTCGAGCGGATGAACCGCACGATCAAAGAGGCGACAGTGAAGCGATACCACTACGAAAGCCACGATCAGTTACGAACACATCTCGGCGACTTCATGGCTGCCTACAACTTTGCCCGCAGACTCAAAACTCTCAGCGGCCTCACGCCCTACGAATACATCTGCAAAATCTGGACTTCAGAGCCAGATCGTTTCATCATCGATCCGATCCACCAGATGCCGGGACTGAACA
>NZ_JBNAFX010000044.1:0-27728 GCF_049800895.1 Leisingera sp. S232
CAGCGAGGTGCGCGCCCTGGCGCAGCGGTCCTCTGACGCGGCGATGGAGATCAAGACGCTGATCGGCGACAGTTCCAAACAGGTGGAACGCGGCGTCGATCTGGTCGGCAAGGCCGGCGAGGCGCTGCAGAGCATCGTCGAACAGGTCACCCATATCTCGCAGCTGGTGTCTGGCATCGCCGAAGGCGCCGCCGAACAATCGACCGGCCTGCATGAGATCAACACCGGCGTGACCCAGCTGGATCAGGTAACCCAGCAGAACGCAGCAATGGTGGAACAGGCCACTGCGGCTGGTCACATGCTGAATACCGACGCAGGCAAACTGGCGGAGATGGTCGCACATTTCCGGGTCTCCGGCAGCGCAGCACCGGCCGCCCGCCGGGCAGCCCCCGCTGCCGCAGCACCGGCCGCACCGGCCGCCAGCCCGGCCCCTTCCGCACATGGCGACAACAGCTGGGATCTCGAAGCCAGCCCGGCCCCAGCCGCCGCGGCAGCCGACAGCGGCAGCAACGCCGCACGCGATCTCTGGCAGGACTTCTGAAAAATCCAGAAGGCGCCGCAAATAATGCGGCGCCTTCAGACTATGGCAACCTGTGCCTGCAATTCTACGGGCACTGCAACTTGACGGGGGATTCCATTGTCTTCGCGTAACTTATTGATAATTACCACAGACCGTAACTTTGCCCGAACTTTGCAGGGCTATATGGAATCGGCCAATCCCGGCATGAAAGTGCTTTTGGCCAACAATCTGATGATGGCCTACAATCAGGCAGAAGCCGCGCAGCCGGTGTTTGCCTTTGTCGAAGACGGGTTCACCAAACTGCCCGAATTCGAGATGATGATGGCGTTGTTCTCTGCCATGGACACCCGTTGGGTTTCCGTGATGGACACCCAGGGAGCGACTCCGGCCCGCAAGTCCTCGCCACTTCTGGACGTCGGAGCAGGCATCTTTGAGCTGACGAAATCCGATCATCCCAGCCAGTTTGCTCAGTATCTTGACATGATGCTGAATGCACCGCGCCGCAACCTCGGGTCCGCGGCGAGATCTGCAGCAGCCCGACCCGCAGTGGCCCCAGGCGGCAGCAAGAAGCTGATCCTGATCGGGTCTTCGACAGGCGGGGTAGAGGCTTTGCGAAGCGTTCTGGTTGGCTTTCCATTCGATTGCCCGCCAACCCTGATCGTACAGCATACCGGCAAGAATTTCGGCTCTGGCCTGGTCTCGCTGCTGGATCGGATCTGTCCGGCCCGCGTGCGCCCTGCTGAAGACGGCACCACATTGGAGCCCGGTCATGTCTATATTGCGGCCGGCCAGCGCCGACACATGGGTTTGACCAGCCGCAAACCGTTGCGGCTGCGGATGAAGGAAGGTCCGGATATTTCCGGCCACACCCCGTCTGTTGACGCTCTGTTCACCTCTGCCGTGCCATATGGAAAAGACGTCATTGCCTCCATCCTGACCGGCATGGGTCAAGACGGGGCCAGGGGTCTGCTGGAGCTGCGCAAGGCCGGTGCAAAAACCTTTGCCCAGGATGAAAAATCCTCGGTTGTCTATGGCATGCCGCGCGTGGCCTGGGAAATGGGCGCTGCCCAGCAGCAAGTCCCGCTGGCCCGGATGGCCAATACACTACTGCAGGCCTGCAAGGCCTGAACGAACTGCAGGAAGGGATCTGACTTTGACGACTGTTTTCGCCACATCGAAATCCGTAACGGTGCTGCAAGGGGAATACCGGGTGAGCACGGATCCGAAGATCATGTTTTCCACGGTCCTTGGCTCCTGTATCTCGGCTTGTATTTATGATCCGGAAAATGGTGTGGGTGGAATGAACCATTTCCTTCTGGCCAATTCCCGCCAGGGGGGGGCTGCCAACGCACGCTACGGCATTCACGCGATGGAACTGCTGATCAACGGCATTCTCAAAAAGGGCGCCATCCGATCGAATCTGAAGGCGAAGGTGTTCGGCGGCGCCAAAATGTCGGCAAACCTGTCCGACATCGGTGCAGCCAATACCGAGTTTGTTCAGCAATTCCTGCGGGACGAAAGCATCCCTTGCGTGTCCTCCAGCGTCGGCGGCACCTCGGCGCGCCGAGTGCGGTTCCATGCCTGCACCGGCGCCGCTCAGCAAACCCATGTGAAGGACGACCGCAAACTCGGCGAACTGGAGCAGCGCGCAGCAGCACGTCCGGCCCCCGTTCCTGCACCCGCAGCCGCAGGTGCCGCTGCAGGCGCCGTCGATCTGTTTTGACCTGCGGACCGTCCTGGCGCTGTGCCTGCGCCGGACCCCCGCAAGACGCATCGGACCAGTTTCCGTTTGCCGGAGCCTGTCTGCACAGGTAGTCCCTTAGGGGAGATGAGCGCCTGTTTGACTTCAGTACTGAATGCATTGGCTTCGCCGGTTTTCCGGCGAAGCCTTGCTGTTGCCTGGGTCTTGGTGCTGAGCCTGGCCGGGCAATCACAGGCCGACATCACTGTTTTTGCGGCCGCCAGTACAAAGACCGCTCTGGACGAGGCCGCCGCCGCCTTTGAGGAGCGCACCGGCCAGCAAGTCACGCTCTCTTATGCCGGCTCGCCGGCGCTGGCCCGGCAGATCCAGCTGGGCGCCCCGGCAGATATCTTCATTTCCGCCAACTCGGGATGGATGGATGTTCTGCAGCAGGACGGTTTGACGGACCCGGCCACACGGCAAGATCTTCTGTCAAACCGGCTGGTTCTCATTGCACATGGCGACAATGCGCCGCTGCTGGATCTGGAAACCAGTGATCTGGCTCAGGTGCTGGGCGACGGCCGCCTTGCGATGGCGCTGGTCGATGCCGTCCCGGCCGGGATTTACGGCAAGGCTGCACTGGCCTCTCTGGCACAATGGCTCGCCGTTGAGCCCAAGGTGGCGCAGACGACAAATGTGCGCGCGGCTTTGGCTTTGGTCGCCTCAGGCGAAGCGCCTCTTGGCGTGGTCTATGCCACGGACGCCGCCGCAAGCCCGGCGGTTTCGGTCGTTGCGGCCTTTCCGCAAGGCAGCCATCCTGAAATTGTCTATCCAGCCGCTGCAATAGCCGACAGAGAGGGCACCGGCACCCAGGCATTTCTGGATTTTCTGCGCAGTCCTGCGGTCATGGAGATTTTTGAGCGCCACGGCTTTGGAGTACCAGGCAGGTGAGCGGCGGAGCGGCATGGCTGGGGCCAGAAGAATGGCAAGCGGTGCTACTGTCGCTGCAGGTCTCAATCTGGGCAACGCTGGCGGCGCTGCCGCTCGCGGTGTTTGTGGCTTATGCCCTTGCGCGCTGGCACTTCCCCGGCAAGCAGATCCTCAACAGCCTGGTTCATCTGCCGCTCATTCTGCCGCCTGTGGTGACCGGCTATCTGTTGCTGATGGTGTTTGGCACCAAAGGTCCGGTCGGCAGTGTTTTGCAGCAGGTCGGTATTGTTTTTGCCTTTCGCTGGACCGGTGCCGCGCTGGCAGCAGCCATCATGGCCTTTCCACTGATGGTGCGGGCAATCCGCCTGTCGGTGGAGGCCGTGGACCTCAAGCTGGAACAGGCCGCCGCAACCCTGGGGGCCTCCCGTTTGATGTGCTTTGCCACGATCACCCTGCCTATGATCCTGCCGGGGTTGATCGCTGGCACGGTTCTGGGCTTTGCCAAGGCGATGGGTGAATTCGGCGCCACCATCACATTTGTGTCCAGCATCCCGGGCCAGACACAAACGCTGCCCTCTGCGATTTACACCTTTCTGCAGGTGCCGGGCGGTGAAAGCGCGGCGCTGCGCCTCACATTGGTTTCGATTGCCGTTGCTCTCAGCGCGTTGCTGCTGTCGGAGCTGCTTGCCCGCCGCGCCGCTGCGCGAATGGGGGGTCGCTGATGCTGACGGTTTCGCTGCGCCATGCCCTTCCCGGGTTCGAGCTGGATGTGGAATTTGAGGCGCCACCTGGCGTCACCGTTCTGTTTGGACGCTCCGGCACTGGCAAGACAACGGTCATACAGGCCGTGGCGGGTCTGCTGCGGCCCAGCCAGGGGCGGGTGGTTTTGAATGGCAACGTGCTGCTGGACACGGAACGTCACCATTGCCTGCCGCCGCACAAGCGCCGCATGGGCTATGTGTTTCAGGAAGGGCGACTGTTTCCGCATTTGACGGTGCGCCAGAACCTGCTGTTCGGACAATGGTTTGCGCCGCGCGATGCCAGCCGGGAAAGCCTGGACCGCGTGGTGGACATGCTGGGTATCGGGCCGCTTCTTACGCGGCGGCCCAGCGGGCTTTCGGGGGGGGAAAAGCAACGGGTGGCAATTGGCCGCGCCCTTCTGTCGGCCCCTCAGATGATCCTGGCGGATGAACCGCTCTCGGCATTGGATGAGGCACGCAAGGCAGAGATCCTGCCCTATTTTGAGCAGCTGCGGGACGAAACCGGCATCCCTATCCTTTATGTCAGCCATTCGGTGGCCGAAGTGGCCCGGCTGGCGACAACAATTGTGGTGCTGCAGGACGGCAAGGTGCAGCGGCAGGGCCCTGCCGCCGAAGTGCTGGGCGATCCTGCCATCATGCCGACGGGTGTCCGGGCCGCCGGGGCGTTGCTGGAGGCAAAGGTTGTCCGGCACCACAGCGACGGTTTGACGGAATTGGACGCAGGAGGCGTGCCGCTGTTCCTGCCGCAAATCGCCAAGACGCCCGGCAGTATCACGCGCGTCAGAATTTCAGCCCATGATGTGATCCTGTCGCGCCAACCTCCTGAAGGCTTGTCCGCGCTGAACATTTTACCGGGTACAATTGAACAGATCCGCACCGGCAGCGGCCCCGGCGCCATTGTTTCGCTAAACACGCCTGCAGGCCGGGTCCTGGCACGGGTGACCCGGCGTTCGGCACAGGCTTTGCACCTTGATCCCGGTACAGATTGTTTCGCCGTTGTGAAAACCGTCTCCATCGCGCCTGAGGATATTGGCGGCGGCGGATAGAAGCGGTCTCTGCGGTCTTCAAAAATACCAAGATAATCCTTCAAGCATTCTTGATACGGAAATAAGTTCGGTTGCTCCGGGCAGACGGGTATCAATGAGGCAGCACTTCAGCAGGAAAGGCAGCCGATGACCCAACGATCCTATTACGCACCGGAAGGCGGGCTGCCGCCGCAAACCCAGCTGCTGACCGACCGTGCAATGTTCACCGATGCTTATGCGGTGATCCCCAAAGGCACGATGAGCGATATCGTGACCAGCCTGTTACCGTTTTGGGACAAGGCCCGTTTCTGGGTGCTGTCGCGGCCCCTGTCCGGCTTTGCCGAGACCTTTTCCCAATATATCGCCGAGCTGCAGCCCGGCGGCGGCAGCGACCACCCGGACACCGAGCCGGGGGTTGAGGCGGTGCTGTTTGTGGTGCAGGGCGCCATGACGCTGACCATCGATGGCACCGCGCATGACATGGAGGAGGGCGGCTATGCCTTCCTGCCGCCACAAGCTGTCTGGAGCCTGCGCAACACCGGCGATGCGCCTGTGCGATTTCACTGGATCCGCAAGGCCTATCAGGCGGTTACGGGACTGGATGCACCCGAGGCCTTTGTCACCAGCGACAAACATGTCGAACCGACCCCGATGCCGGAAACCGAAGGGAAATGGGCAACCACGCGGTTCGTAGACCCGAACGACCTGCGCCACGACATGCATGTGACCATTGTTACCTTTGAACCCGGCGCAGTGATCCCCTTTGCCGAGACCCATGTGATGGAGCACGGGCTTTATGTGCTGGAAGGCAAGGCGGTTTATCGGCTGAACCAGGATTGGATCGAGGTCGAGGCCGGCGATTACATGTGGCTGCGCGCGTTTTGCCCGCAGGCCTGCTATGCAGGCGGTCCGGGCAAGTTCCGATATTTGCTGTACAAAGATGTGAACCGCCACATGCCACTGGCACCGCTGCGCTGAAAGCGGGCGTAGCGCCCGGCCCGGATATGTGCCCGGGCGCTGCCCGGCTTGTCAGCCGGGCGGGGTCTCATCTGCCGCAGATGCGCCCAATCCATAGGAGAGTTTCTGCGCGGCTTCCCTGACCAGAGCGCCGATTCCGGTGATGCCGCCGTCCGGCATCCGCGCCGTGGGGCCAGAAATGGAAATCCCGGCCAGCACCTCATTTTGCATCCCAAAAACCGGCGCTGCGACACACCGCATGCCGGGCGCCTTTTCCTCATCATCAAAAGACCAGCCACGGTTGCGGATCTGCGCCAGATCTGCGCGCAAAGCCTCCGCCGTGGTCAGGGTTTTTGCTGTGAACCGCTCCAGGCTGCGCCCGCGCAGAAAACGGATGAGCTGATCTTCTTCAAAACAGCTGAGCAAGGCCTTGCCAATGCCCGACGCATGCATCGGTGAAATTGTTCCGGGCGGAAAGAAAGCGCGGATCGATTCATGGGTTTCCACCTGGCTCACAAACATCACATCACCGCCCCGTTCGATGCCGAGGTTGGAGGT
This sequence comes from Leisingera sp. S232, assembly GCF_049800895.1. NCBI lineage: Bacteria > Pseudomonadati > Pseudomonadota > Alphaproteobacteria > Rhodobacterales > Roseobacteraceae > Leisingera > Leisingera sp. S232. The sequence goes on from NZ_JBNAFX010000044.1 coordinate 6,433, forward strand.
CTCCCCCGTGGCCTCCATCAGCTCGCGCATCACCGGCCGGGCGCGTTCAATGACGCTGGAACGGCGCAGAAAAGCAGAGCCAAGGCGGAAGGCCATGGCACCGATATGCCAGGTCTGGCTTTGCGGTTCTGTTTCGACAATCTGGCGCGCCTCCAGGGTGGCCAGCACCCGGTACATGGTGGCGGCCGACTGGTCGAGTGCAGTGGAGAGTTCGGTCAGCGTCATACCGCCGGCACTGGCCAGCGCGTCCAGCACATCCAGCGCTCGGTCAAGCGATTGAATGGTGGCTGGCTGGTTGGCGGAATCAAAGCTTTTCGGGCGGCCTTTGCGGCGCGGCGGCTGGGGCATTTTCAGGCCTTCCCTGACAATTCAAGCAACAGCTTATGGATAAAACTGAAAAACGCTTTTGCATAGTAAAAAATACAAGATACTGAAAACAAAAGAAATGCAGGCAGATTTTGTCTGATGAAATATTTTTTCGAAAAAATTCACTTACCAGAAGCGTCGCCCTACTGTGAAGGAAATCGCTACAGGAGGGCACGACATGAGCTTTCAAAATCCGGTTTTCATCCCCGGTCCGACCAATATGCCCGAAGCCCTGCGCAAGGCTGTGGACATGCCGACACTGGACCACCGCTCGCCGCTGTTTGGTCAGATCCTGCACCCGGCACTGGCCGGGGTAAAGAAGGTTCTGAAAAGCGAAAGCGCCGAGATTTTTGTCTTTCCGTCGACCGGAACTGGCGGTTGGGAAACGGCACTCAGCAATACTCTGAGTGCGGGAGACAAGGTGCTGGCGGCGCGCAACGGCATGTTCAGCCACCGCTGGATCGACATGTGCCAACGCCACGGGCTGGACGTTCAGCTTGTCGAAACCCCATGGGGCGAAGGCCTGCCTGCGGACCGCTACGAGGAAATCCTGACCGCAGATACGGCGCATGAGATCAAGGCGGTTCTGGCAACCCACAACGAGACCGCAACTGGCGTGAAATCCGACATTGCCGCTGTCCGCCGCGCATTGGATGCCGCCGGCCACCCGGCGCTGCTGTTTGTCGACGGCGTCAGCTCAATCGCTTCGATGGATTTCCGGATGGATGAATGGGGCATCGATATTGCCGTCACCGGCTCGCAAAAAGGCTTTATGCTGCCACCCGGCCTGGCCATCGTTGGCGTCTCACCCAGGGCGATGCAGGCGGTAGAAACCGCGACCCTGCCGCGCACCTTCTTTGATATCAAGGATATGGCCAACGGCTATGCCAACAATGCCTATCCCTACACACCCTCTGTCGGGCTGCTGAACGGTCTGAACATGGCGTGTGGCATGCTGCTGGACGAAGGGCTGGAGAATGTCTTTGCCCGCCACCACCGGATCGCCGAGGGCGTCCGCGCGGCCGTCCGGGCCTGGGGGCTGGAGCTCTGTGCTGTGTCGCCCGACGTCTATTCCGACAGCGTCAGCGCGATCCGCACGCCGGCAGGCTTTGACGCCAATAAATTCGTGAGCCTGGCGGCGGAGAAATACGGCGTCGCCTTTGGCACCGGCCTGGGCGCCGTCGCAGGCAAGGTGTTCCGCATCGGCCATCTGGGCAGCCTGACCGACGTGATGGCGCTGTCCGGCCTCGCCACCGCCGAAATGGTCATGGCCGACCTCGGCCTGAACATCCAGCTGGGTTCTGGCGTGGCGGCGGCGCAGGACTACTACCGCGGCACCCAGGCCAACAGCACCAAGGCTGCCGCCTGATGAAGGATACCGCGATGTATATCCCGACCTATGAGGACATGCTGGCGGCGCATGAGCGCATCCAGCCCCACATCCGCCGCACGCCGGTGCGCACCTCTGCCTACCTGAATGAGCTGACCGGGGCGGAGCTGTTCTTTAAATGCGAGAACTTCCAGGAACCGGGCGCCTTCAAGGTGCGCGGCGCCAGTAACGCGGTGTTCGGGCTGGACGCGGCGCAGGCGGCCAAGGGTGTGGCGACGCATTCCTCGGGCAACCATGCCTCCTGCCTGTCTTATGCCGCGATGCTGCGCGGCATTCCCTGCAACGTGGTGATGCCGCGCACCGCGCCGCAGGCCAAGAAGGACACCGTGCGTCGTTACGGCGGCAGGATCACCGAATGCGAGCCCTCGACCTCCTCGCGTGAGGAGAGTTTTGCCAAAGTGCAGGCCGAGACCGGCGGCGATTTTGTGCATCCCTACAATGACCACCGGGTCATCGCAGGGCAGGGCACCTGCGCCAGGGAGTTTGTGGAACAGACCGATGGCCTGGACATGGTTGTCGCACCCATCGGCGGCGGCGGCATGATCTCCGGCACCTGCCTGACGCTGTCGACCCTGGCACCGGAAACCCAGGTGATCGCGGCAGAGCCAGAGCAGGCCGATGACGCCTACCGCAGCTTCAAGGCGGGTTACATCATCGCCGATGATGCGCCCAAGACCATTGCCGACGGGCTGCTGGTGCCGCTGAAAGACCTGACCTGGCATTTTGTCTCGGGCCACGTCAGCGAAATCTACACCGCGTCGGATGCCCAGATCATCGAGGCGATGAAACTGATCTGGAAGCACCTGCGCATCGTGATGGAGCCATCCTCGGCGGTGCCACTGGCCATCATACTAAAAAACAAACAGGCCTTCGCGGGCAAACGCGTAGGCCTGATCGTCACCGGCGGCAATGTCGATCTCGACACGCTGCCCTGGATGAACAGCTGAACTGGGGAATAGAACCATGAATGCACAGACCAAATTCGAAGAGCTTGAAGTCGGCTATGACGTCCCGGCCATTCCGGGCATGGACGAGGCTGACATCCAGACCCCGGCGCTGGTCCTCGACCTGGACGCGCTGGAGCGCAACATCAAGAAGATGGGCGATTATGCCAAGGCGCATGGCATGCGCCACCGGGTCCACGGCAAGATGCATAAATCCGTGGATGTGGCCAAGCTGCAGGAACGTCTGGGCGGCGCAGTTGGCGTCTGCTGCCAGAAGGTGTCCGAGGCCGAAGTCTTTGCCCGCGGCGGCATCAAGGACGTGCTGGTCTCCAATCAGATACGCGACCCGCGCAAAATCGACCGTCTGGCCCGCCTGCCCAAGCTGGGCGCACGCACCATCGTCTGCGTTGACGACCCGGCCAATGTTGCCGACCTGTCGGCGGCAGCGCAAAAGCACGGCACCGAGCTGGAAGTCTTTGTCGAGATCGACTGTGGCGCCGGCCGCTGCGGCGTGACCACGACTGAGGCGGTTGTCGAGATCGCCAAGGCAGTGGCCGCGGCAGAGAACCTCAGATTTTCCGGCATCCAGGCCTATCAGGGCGCGATGCAGCATATGGACAGCTACACTGACCGCAAGGCCAAGCTGGACATCGCCATCGCACAAGTGGCCGATGCGGTAGAGGGTCTGAAGGCCGAAGGCATCGCCTGCGAGCTGGTCTCCGGCGGCGGCACCGGCTCCTACTACTTTGAATCGAACTCGGATGTTTACAACGAATTGCAGTGCGGCTCCTACGCTTTCATGGACGCGGATTATGGCCGCATTCTGGACAAGGACGGCAACCGGATCGACCAGGGCGAATGGGAAAACGCCTTCTTCCTGCTGACTCAGGTGATGAGCCACGCCAAGGCCGGCAAAGCCATTGTCGATGCAGGCCTCAAGGCGCAATCCGTGGACAGCGGCCTGCCGGTCATCTTTGGTCGCGACGACGTGGAATACATTCAATGCTCGGATGAGCACGGCGTGGTTTCAGACCCTGCCGACGCGCTGAAAGTTGGCGACAAGCTGCGCCTGGTCCCCGGCCACTGCGACCCGACGGCGAATGTGCATGACTGGTACGTGGGTGTCCGGGGCGGCAAGGTCGAAACCGTCTGGCCTGTCTCGGCCCGCGGCAAGGCTTACTAACCACCCCATCCCCAAACTGGCGGAGCTGCGCACAGCCGCTCTCCGCCGGCTTTTTGCTGAGGAGAACCAGACATGTATATCGTTCCGGAAAAGGAAATAGCGGGGCTGATGACCCGCAAGGCCGCCTTTGCTGCGGTCGAGAAAGTCTTTGCCGCCATGGCATCGGATGATGCCTATAACTTTCCTGTGGTGCGCGAGGCGATTGACCATGAGGACGCGCTTTATGGTTTCAAGGGCGGCTTTGACCGCGCGGGCCTGACGCTGGGCCTTAAGGCCGGCGGTTACTGGCCGAACAACCTGGAAAAACGCGGGCTGATCAACCACCAGTCTACTGTGTTCCTGTTTGACCCGGACACCGGCAAGGCCAAGGCGATGGTGGGCGGCAATCTCTTGACCGCGTTGCGCACCGCCGCGGCGTCCTCGGTCTCGATCAAGCATCTGGCCCGCAATGACGCCAAGGTGATCGGCATAATCGGGGCGGGCCATCAGGCCACTTTCCAGCTGCGCGCAGCCCTTGAACAGCGCCCGTTCGAAAAGGTCATCGGCTGGAACTACCACCCCGAAATGCTGCCCAATATCGAAAAAGTCGCGGCTGAGGCTGGCGTACCGTTTGAAGCGGTGGATCTGCCTGGCATGGCAGAGGCGGATGTGATCCTCTCCATCACCTCGGCTTTTGCGCCGTCGCTGCTGGTCGACCATGTCAGCCCCGGCACCCATGTCGCCTGCATGGGCACCGACACCAAAGGCAAGCAGGAGGTCGAGGCCGAACTGCTGGTCAAGGCATCCGTGTTCACCGACGAGGTGGCGCAATCCATCTCCATCGGCGAGGCACAGCACGCTGTGGCGCAGGGGTTGATCCGGGAGTCAGACGTGGCCCAGATTGGCGCGGTGATCAACGGCACAAATCCGGGCCGCACTTCGGCCGATCAGATCACCCTGTTCGACGGCACCGGTGTCGGCCTGCAGGACCTGGCTGTGGCAGCTTCGGTTGTTGATCTGGCGGTGGCGCAGGGCATCGCCATCGAGGTCGATTTCTAAGCTTCGCCCAGAAACACATTCTGCACGTCTCCGCATCGCATCACGAAGCGCCAAGTTTCACATGAGCTGCCCCGCCGAAACAGCAAAGCCGACCCGTTTCAGGGCCGGCTTTGGTATTGTCAGATGCAGTCCGAAAGCCGCGGTCAGACGCGGTCCTCATGCGGCAGCGACCCTTTGCCATGGCCGCTCATCCCGCCCGAGACTTCCTCGGTGGCTTCATCGGCCAGTTCCTGCGGCAGGATCAGGTTCAGCACGATGGCAATCAGCGCGGCCGGCAGAATGCCCGAGGCGGCCAGGATGCGCAGGGTATCGGGCAGATACTGCAGCGCGTTCGGCGACCCCGGCTTCAGGTTCATCACCTCCAGCTGCAGGCCAAAGCCAATCGACAGCGCGATCGCAAAGATCACCATGTTGCGGCGGTTCCAGACCACGTCCGACAGCATCGAGACACCGGCAGAAACCACCATGCCGAACATCACAATGACGCCGCCGCCCAGAACCTCGATCGGGATGGTGCGGATCAGCGCGCCAACCTTGGGGATCAGCCCGCAGACGATCAGGAAGATCGCGCCGATGGTCACCACATGGCGGCTCATCACGCCGGTCATGGCAATCAGCCCGACATTCTGGCTGAAGGAGGTGTTCGGCAATCCGCCGAACAGGCCGGCAACCGCAGTGCCGACACCGTCCGCATAGGTCGCGCCCTGGATTTCCTTGTCGGTTGCCTCGCGGTGTGCACCGCCCTTGGTGATGCCGCTGACGTCGCCGACGGTTTCAACCGCGCTGACAAAGGACATCAGGCAAAAGCCGATCACTGCGGCGGTGGTGATTTCAATGCCGTATTTGAACGGGTTCGGCAGACCAAAGGCCGCCGCCCGGTCCCAGCTCTGACCAATGCTTTCAAAGGTGACGAGACCAAAGAACATCGCATAGACATAGCCGACCAGAATGCCGATCAGCACAGCCGAGACCGACAGCATGCCGCGGGCAAAGAATTTGAGCCCCAGGGTCGAGAAGATCACCACCAGCGCCACGGACCAGTTCAGCAGGCTGCCGTATTCTTCCTTGCCAAAGGCCTTGGCCGGGACGCCGCCAGCGGCATATTCGATGCCGACCCGCACCAGATAAAGACCGATCATCAGCACCACAAGGCCGGTAACCAATGGCGGCAGGGCAAAGCGGATGCGCCCGATCACGGTGCCAAGGGCAGCGTGGAACAGCCCGCCAATCAGCACCCCGCCGAAAATCGCGGGCAAGGCTTCTACACCCTTGCCGGCAACCAGCGGGATCATGATCGGGATGAAGGCAAAACTGGTGCCCTGCACAATTGGCAGCCGGGCGCCCACGGGGCCCATGCCGATCGACTGGAGCAGCGTGGCAATGCCGGCAAACAGCATCGACATCTGGATCAGATAGCTCATATCCGGGAAGCCCTGCGCGCCTGCATCAGAGCCAAAGCCGAAACCGGCGGCGCCAGAGATGATAATGGCGGGCGTGATGTTCGATACAAACATCGCCAGCACGTGCTGGATGCCCAGCGGCACTGCCGTGATCAGCGGCGGGGTATAGTCCGGATCGCGCAGCTGCGCCGGCGTTCCAATGGAAGTATCAGCCATGAATCGTGTCTCCTGTCGGTCATGGGGATCTCGCCGCTTCTTGTTTCTTTGAGCGGCTTCAGGGTGTTGCGGTCAGTCAGAGACCACAGTGAAAACCTCCTTGAACCAATGCTCTTCGAGGTTCGGGGTGGCGCCGATACGGTCGACCACAATGTATTGTCCAGGCGCACCAAGCGGCGCGAGCACCCCGTGCCAGATGCTGCGGTAAAGGTTGATGGACTGACCGGGCTGGCTGATGAAGGCTTTCAGATTGACCGGGTTGCCATTGTCATCATCGGCGACAACAACCAGCATCGGCACGCCGCTGACGGGCACAAAGGCCTGGCTGCCTTCGGGATGGCGCTCGACCATGTCCACCTTATGCGGCAGGTGGCGGGCCTGGGCATCAAACAGGCTGATACCAGCCCGGCCATCCTCGCCGAAATCAAGGGTCGCCCGGTCGTGATGGCGACCGCAAAGCCCCTGATTGATCAGCTTGTCCGGTGCGCCGTTCACATCGATCACATCACCATAAGGCGCAAACGCCTCTGCCGTCAGCGGCACCGCTGTCAGCCAGCGGCTCATGGCAGCAGATCCTGCAGCCGGAACCGGGCGATACGTTCGACCTGACGGCAGGCCTCGCCGAACTCAGTGGTGCGGTCGTTGTGGATACGGCGGTGGAAGGCCTCCATGATCGACGCCTTGTTGTGATCCCGCACTGCAATGATAAAGGGAAAGCCGTGTTTCCCGACATATTCGGTATTGAGCCGGGTAAATGTGTCCCGTTCTTCATCTGTCAGCAGATCAAGGCCAGCGCTGGACTGTTCCGCGGTGCTCTCTGCTGTCAGACGGCCGGCGGCTGCCAGCTTGCCCGCCAGATCCGGGTGCGCAGTCAGCACGCCCAGACGCTCTGCCTCGGATGCGGTACGGAAGATCCGGCACAAAGCGTTGTGAACCCCCGCCGCGCAGTCATGTGCCGGACCTAGTTCCAGATCATAGGCGCGGTCGGCAATCCAGGGCGAATGTTCAAAGATCGTGCCGAACTTGGCAACAAACGCCTCGCGCTCCATTTGGCTCGGCCGTGCGCGCTTGACCGGCGGATGGGTCTCAGCCCAATGTTCCGCAATGTCGATCCGGCGCGGGCACCAGACGTCCGCGAACCCCTGGATGTAGTCGAGGAAACGCTTCAGCCCCGCGATCTTACCCGGACGACCCACCAGCCGACAGTGCAGCCCGATGGTCATCATTTTTGCTGCCCCCGCCTCGCCCTCGGCATAGATCACATCAAAGGCGTCTTTCAGATACTGAAAGAAATGCTCGCCGGTGATCCAACCCGGCGAATTGGCAAAGCGCATGTCGTTGGCTTCCAGCGTGTAGGGGATGATCAGCTGATCGCGGGCGCCGGTTTCCAGCCAATAGGGCAGGTCGTCGTCATACGTGTCGGAAATATAGTCAAACCCGCCTTCCTCGGCCACCAGCCGCACCGTATTTGCGCTGCAGCGGCCGGTGTACCAGCCGCGCGGGCGGGTGCCGGTCACCTCGGTATGCAGGCGCACGGCTTCTGCAATCGCAGCGCGCTCCTCCTCTTCAGGCATGTCCTTGTGCTCGACCCATTTCAGGCCGTGGCTGGCGATTTCCCAACCTGCGTCCGTCATCGCCTGCACCTGTTCCGGGCTGCGGGCAAGCGCGGTGGCAACGCCATAGATCGTCAGCGGAATGCCGGCCCCGGTGAACAATCGGTGCAGCCGCCAGAAGCCGGCACGGCTGCCGTACTCATAGACCGATTCCATATTCCAGTGACGCTGGCCCGGCCATTGCGCGGCACCTGGAATATCCGACAGAAACGCCTCAGACGCCGCATCCCCGTGCAGGATGCAGTTCTCGCCGCCCTCTTCATAATTCAGAACAAATTGCACGGCGGCTTTGGCCCCATTGGGCCACTGCGGGTCGGGTGCGGCAGCACCGTATCCGCGCAAGTCACGAGGATAGCGCGTCACGACTGGTCTCCTGTCTTTTATTCCTTATAGAACAGAACAATCCGAGTAGGCTTTCAGTAAATTTTTGAAAGAACTTTTTGACTCTTGCCGCTGTATGGGGCGGGCAGAACCAAGCATACCTAAAGAAACAGATATGACAGGAGGCTCAAATGGCCGGTTTTCTGACCACCCATGTGCTGGACACTGCCCGCGGCTGCCCGGCAGAAGGGCTGAAGATCGATCTTTACAGGATCGACGGCAGCGCGCGCATCCATCTGCGCAGCCTGACAACCAACAGCGACGGTCGCACCGATGAGCAGATCCTGCCCGCAGGCGAATTTGCCACCGGCACCTATGAACTGCTGTTCCACGCAGGCGGCTATCTGCGCGCCACCGGCCAGGCCGACGCCGAGCCATTGTTCCTGGACGAAGTGCCGCTGCGCTTTGGCATGAGCGAAGCAGACAGCCATTACCATGTGCCGCTTCTGCTGTCGCCCTACGGCTATTCCACCTATCGCGGCAGCTGATCCCGCAAAATCTCCTCTTCCGGCTTGGCATCCGCCAGCGGTTCCCGCCCCAGGTACCTGGGGCGGGCTTTTTCATTCCGGAGGCAGGGAAGCCTGGATATGGTCCACCATGAAATCCATGAACAGCCGCACCTTCGGGTCCTGGTGACGGCGATGGACGTAAAGGCAGGCCATCTGGATCGGGACCGGCGGCTCCTCTGCCAGCACCGGCACCAGCCGGCCTGAGGCCAGGTGTTCGGAAATCTCAAACACCGGCTTCAGAATGATCCCGTGCCCCTCCAGCGCCCAATTGGTCAGCACATCGCCGTGATCCGATTCAAACGGCCCGGTAACTGTCACCCGTTTCACCCCGTCGCGGCTGCGCAGCGGCCATTGGAATTCGGGCGCACCGGGATAGCGCAGGTTCAGGCAGTCCTGCGTCTCGGTCTTCAATTCGTCACTGCTGACAGGCTGGCCGCGCCGCTTGATGTATTCCGGCGAGGCGCACAGCACCCGGGGGCAATCGGTGATCTTGCGAATGCGCAGGTTGGAATCTTCCGGCACCCCAAGAAAAAAGGCGGCATCCAGCCCCTCGGCGGCCAAATCCAGCTTGCGGTCCGACAGCCGCAGCCGGATGGAAATCAGCGGATAAGCCTCACTGAACTTCGGCACCGCGGGCGCAATCAGCCGCTGCCCCAGCCCCAGCGGCGCCGCCACATACAGCGTGCCGCGCGGCGTTTGCGTGACACTGCTGATATCGGCCTCTGCCTCATCCACCGCTTCCAGGATTTTGACAGCTCCGTGATAGAACAGGTTGCCCTGCTCTGTCGGATTAAGCAGCCGGGTGGTGCGCTGGAACAGCCGCACGTTCAGGTGGTCCTCCAGCTGCGAAATCCGTGACGAAGCAACCGCCGCCGAAATCCGCATGTCGCGTGCAGCAGCAGACATGTTGCCAAGTTCATAAACCCGGACAAAGGTGCGGATATTGTCGAGATAGGCCATTCACGTATTCTTTGACTTATTTTGAAACAGCTTGGGTTTTTTACCTAATACATGAAAATAAGGGCATGCTCTAGTGTCCTTGCCAAAGCTTATGAGGAGAGAACAATGGAAGAGCTTGTGATCATGTGGGACTGGCTGGGCTTTGCGGTCCGCTGGCTTCACGTCATCACCGCCATTGCCTGGATCGGATCGTCCTTCTACTTTGTCGCGCTGGACCTTGGCCTGCGGAAGGTGCCGCATCTTCCGGTGGGCGCGCATGGCGAGGAATGGCAGGTGCATGGCGGCGGTTTCTACCACATTCAGAAATACCTGGTGGCGCCGGAAAACATGCCGGACCACCTGATCTGGTTCAAATGGGAAAGCTATGCCACCTGGCTGTCGGGTGCGGGCCTGTTGATGATTGTCTACTGGGCCGGCGGAGAGCTTTATTTGATCGACGCCAGCAAGGCCGACCTGGCCCTGTGGCAGGGCATCCTGATTTCCGGCGCCTCGCTGACCGTCGGCTGGCTGGTTTATGACGCCCTGTGCAAGTCACCGCTGGGCGAACAGCCAACCGTGCTGATGGTGCTGCTGTTTGTGCTGCTGGTCGCCATGGGCTGGGGCTACAACCAGATCTTCACCGGCCGCGCGGTAATGCTGCATCTGGGTGCCTTTACGGCGACCATCATGACGGCCAACGTCTTTTTCATCATCATGCCGAACCAGCGTATCGTGGTGAAAGACCTGCAGGAAGGCCGCACCCCGGATGCCAAATACGGCAAGATCGCCAAGCTGCGCTCGACACACAACAACTATCTGACGCTGCCGGTTGTGTTCCTGATGCTGTCCAACCACTATCCGCTGGCCTTTGCCACCGAATACAACTGGCTGATCGCGGCGCTGGTGTTTCTGATGGGCGTGACCATCCGCCACTATTTCAACAGCAACCACGCAGGCACCAGCAACCCGACCTGGACCTGGCTGGTGACTGCCATCCTGTTCATCGGCGTGATGATCCTGAGCCAGGCACCGCTGCAGCAGGACACCTACGAAGAATCCGAAGCGCGGGAGCTGAACAAGACCGAACAGGTCTTTGCCGGCAACCAGCATTTCGAGGACGTGATGAATGTGGTGCCGGGCCGCTGCGCCATGTGCCACGCGCGCGAGCCCTACTATGACGGCATCCGCCGCGCACCCAAGAACGTGCTGCTGGAGACCCCGGCGGATGTGGCGAAATACGCCAAGGAGATCTACCTCCAGGCCGGTGCCACCCATGCGATGCCGCCCGCCAATGTCACCTATATGCAGGAAGATGAGCGCGCCCTGATCCGCCGCTGGTACGGCAGCGCCTCCAGGGATCTGCCCTTCGCGCTGGCGGCGAACTGATCCAATTTGCAAGACAATCTGAAACGGCCCTGCCTGCGCGGCGGGGCCGTTTTTCTTTGGCAGCCTGCGTGCATCGCCAATGCGCCGGGCGGCCGCCAGAATGCAAGGCTGCTACTTTCCGCTACCGAAGCGCCGAAAGGCCGCCAGCCCCTGTTTCACCGCATAGTCCACGAACAGGCGGATCTTCGGGTCCTGCAATTTGCGGTGCGGGTAAAGACAGCCGAAAATGGTCGGCTCCGGCGGCGTGTCCGGCAGCACCTCGACCAAGGCACCGCTGCGCAGATGCGCGGCGACGTCAAACCGCGGCTTGTTGACGATGCCGCGCCCGTCCAGCGCCCAGTTGGTCAGCACATCGCTGTCATCGGCGTCAAATTTGCCCGAAACCTCCAGCTTGCGCGGGCCGTCGGGTGTTTCCAGCGTCCAGTAGTATTCAGGCGAACGCGGATAGCGCAGCAGCAGGCAGTTGTGACCACTCAGCAGATCCTCAGGTGTCTGCGGGCTGCCATACCGCGCCAGATACTCCGGCGCGGCACATAGCACCCGTTTGCAATCGGCGATCTTGCGCATCTTCAGGGTGGAGTCATGCGGCGTGCCGATAAAGAACGCCACATCCAGCCCTTCGGCCAGAATATCCACCTTCCGGTCCGACATCCGCATGCGGATTTCAGTGGCAGGATAATCCTCGACAAACCCTGGCACCAGCGGCGCAATAATGCGGCGGCCGACACCCAGCGGCGCGGTCACCCGGATCACCCCGCGCGGTGCGGCGGAGAATTGCGAAACCACTGCCTCTGCGTCTTCAATCGATTCGAGCACCTTCTTGACTTCGGTATAAAACAGCTGCCCGGCCTCGGTCGGGGTCAGCGATCTTGTGGTGCGGTTGAACAAACGCACGCCAAGATGTTTTTCCAGCTCCTTGATCCGCTTGCTGGCCACCGCCGGCGTCAGCCGCAAATCGCGCCCGCCAGAGGTGATGCTGCCCAATTCGACAACCCGGCAAAAGACGCGCAGAGATTCCAGATACGACATGTTTCACAGTCCTTTGCGGGGCATGTTTGCCACTTGCCACTGATGCAGCCCATCGGCAAACATGCTGGTTCCGGCATCTGGCAGCCTAACCATTTTCAACAGACTGTTGAAAGCATTTCGCGATTGCAGCCGTTAACCGTGGCAGTCAGACAGGGTAAAAATGTCATACGCGGGCCAGTTCGGCCCAAGAGACACTCGGGAGGCCCCATGGCACATCAAACCAGCATACGCTTTCTTCTGAACGGCAAGGGTATCGTGCTGGAGGACGTGCCAGCGACCACCACCCTGCTGGATTTCCTGCGGCTGGAACAGCGCCTGACCGGCACCAAGGAAGGCTGCGCCGAGGGCGACTGCGGCGCCTGCACCGTGCTGGTGGGGCGGCTGCAGGACGGCGCCCTGCGCTATGAGGCGGTGAACGCCTGCATCCGGTTTCTGGCCTCGCTCAACGGCTGCCATGTGGTCACGGTTGAGCATCTGTCCGGCCCGAACGGTCGCCTGCATCCGGTGCAGCAGGCGATGGTCGAACATCACGGCAGCCAATGCGGCTTCTGCACGCCCGGCTTCGTGATGTCGCTGTATGCGCTGTGGATGGAAAACCCGCAGCCCACAGAGACACAGGTGGAAACCGCCGTGCAGGGCAACCTCTGCCGCTGCACCGGCTATGAGCCGATTGTGAAGGCAGCACTTGCGGTGAACCAATACGGCACCCCGGCCAATGACTACCTGACCACTGAACGCGCCAGCCTGACAGCCCAGCTGCAAGCGATCCAGCCCGAAGCCCGCGTCGTGACCGGCCCCAAGGACGACCGCGCCATCCTGCCGCTGGATGCGGCGGATCTGGCAGAGGTGCTGGCAGAAAACCCCAAGGCAACCATTGTTGCAGGCTCCACCGATGTGGGCCTCTGGGTCACCAAATTCATGAAACCGATTTCGCCAGTGGTGTTTGTCGCCCATCTGGAGGAGTTGAAGGCGGTTGAGCAGACAGATGAGGCGCTGACCCTGGGTGCCGGCGTCACCTATACCGAAAGCGAAACCGCGATCCGCGATGCCTTCCCGCATCTGAGCGCATACTGGGACCGCATCGCCGGCTGGCAGGTGCGCAACATGGGCACCATCGGTGGCAATATCGCCAACGGCTCCCCCATCGGGGACACCCCGCCGGTGCTGATTGCGCTGGGTGCCGAGGTGACCCTGCAGAAAAAGGGCGGCTCCCGCACTCTGCCACTGGAAGACTTCTTTATCGACTACGGCAAGCAGGACCGCGGGCCGGGCGATTTTGTGGCCGCCATCCGCATTCCGCTGCGCAGGGGCGGGCAGATCGATGCGGCCTACAAGATTTCCAAGCGCCGGGATGAGGATATCTCCTCAGTCGCCGCCGGGATCAGCGTTACTGTGACCGACGGCGTGATCACCTCTGCCCGCATTGCCTTTGGTGGCATGGCGGCAACGCCCAAACGCGCCGCTGGCGCTGAGGCCGCGCTGGTAGGCCAGCCCTGGGGCGAGGCTGCGTTTGACGCGGCAGCGGCGGCGGTGAAGCAGGACTTCACCCCCTTGAGCGACTGGCGCGCCTCGGCTGAGTACCGCGCGCTGACAGCCAGCAACCTGCTGCGCCGCTTCTATCTGGAAAACGATGCGGGAACCGCCGGGGCCGTCCGGCTGGCCGTCGCCTGAGGAGAGAGAAGATGAAAGACCATCAGACCATCAGCGGCGCCGTGCATCATGACCGCCAGCACGACAGTGCCATCAAACATGTGACCGGGCGCGCCGAATACACCGACGATATCGCCGAACCCTATGGCACGCTGCACGCTTACCTGGGTGTCTCCACCGTGGCGCATGCCAATATCAAAGGCATCGATTTGTCAGCTGTGCGCGCCGCACCCGGTGTGGTGGATGTACTGACCGCCGATGACATCCCCGGCGTCAACGACATCAGCCCCACCGGCAAGCATGACGAGCCGGTATTCCCGACGGAGAAAGTCGAATTCCACGGCCAGCCGATGTTTGCAGTCATCGCCGAAACCCGCGATGCCGCCCGCCGGGCGGCTGAGCTGGCGCAGGTCGATTACGAGGTGCTGCCACATGCGCTGGACGCAGGCTCCGCACAGGAGGCCGGCTATCCCATGGTCACCGACCCGCTGAAGCTGGAGCGCGGCGATGTGGACGCGGGCCGCAAGGACGCCCCCCACCGCATTCAGGCGCAGATGACTGTGGGCGGCCAGGACCACATGTATCTGGAGGGCCACATCGCCTTTGCCATCCCCGGCGAAGACGAGGATGTGACCCTGCATTGCTCCACCCAGCACCCCAGCGAGGCGCAGCATATGGTGGCGCATGTTCTGGGCGTGGCGAACAATGCGGTGACCGTCAACGTGCGCCGCATGGGCGGCGGCTTTGGCGGCAAGGAAAGCCAGATGAACCTGTTCTGCGCGGTGGCTGCGATTGCCGCCAAGAAACACAACCGCGCCGTCAAGATCCGCCCTGACCGCGATCAGGACATGACCGCCACCGGCAAACGCCATGACTTCGTGATCGACTATGACGTGGCCTTTGACGGCGACGGCCGCATCCAGGCCGTAGAGGGCAGCTTTGCCGCGCGCTGCGGCTATTCCTCGGACCTGTCGGGGCCGGTCACCGACCGCGCCCTGTTCCATGCGGATAACGCCTATTTCTACCCGAACGTGCTGCTGAAAAGCCGCCCGATGAAAACCAACACGGTTTCGAACACCGCCTTCCGCGGCTTTGGCGGCCCGCAGGGCGTGGTTGCTGCCGAACGAATGATCGAAGAGATCGCCTATGCCCTCGGCAAGGACCCTTTGTATGTGCGCAAAGCCAATTTCTATGGCGAAGAGGGCCGGGACCTGACCCCTTACCATCAGAAGGTGGAGGATAATATCCTCGACCGGCTGATCACCGAACTGGAAGAAAACGCCGGGTACCGCAAGCGCCGCGAGGAGATCATCGCCTTTAACAGGGACTCGAAGATCATCAAGAAGGGCATTGCCCTGACGCCGGTGAAATTCGGCATCTCCTTTACCGCGACCTGGTACAATCAGGCGGGTTCCTTGATCCATGTCTATAACGACGGCTCGATCCACCTGAACCACGGCGGCACCGAAATGGGGCAGGGCCTGAATACCAAGGTGGCGCAAGTGGTGGCCGATGCGTTCCAAGTGGATTTTGAGCGCATCAAGATCACCAAGACCACAACCGAGAAAGTGCCCAACACCTCTGCCACCGCGGCCTCTTCGGGGTCGGACCTCAACGGCATGGCAGCCTTGGATGCGGCGGAACAGATCATTGCCCGGCTGACCACATTCGCCAAGGAACATGCGCTCGACAAATGGGGCGAGGAAAATGCCGAAGTCGAATTCCTGCCCAACCGCGTGCGCGTCGGCAGCAAGGTGATCGCCTTTGATACGCTGGTGAAAGAGGCCTATATGGCCCGCGTTCACCTGTCGGCAGCGGGGTTCTACAAGACGCCGGAAATCCACTGGAACCGGGAGGAGGGCAAAGGGCAGCCGTTCTTCTACTACGCCTATGGCGCGTCCTGCTCGGAAGTGTCGGTCGACACGCTGACTGGCGAATACCGGGTGGAGCGCACCGACATCCTGCATGACGTGGGCCGCTCGCTGAATCCGGTTCTGGACAAAGGCCAGGTCGAGGGCGCATTCATTCAGGGCATGGGATGGTTGACGACAGAGGAACTGTGGTGGGACGGCCAAGGCCGGTTGCGCACCCATGCGCCATCGACCTACAAGATCCCGCTGGCCTCTGACCGGCCCCGCATCTTCAACACACAGCTGGCCGAATGGTCGGTGAACAAGAAGCGCACCATCAAACGGTCCAAGGCCGTGGGTGAGCCGCCGTTCATGCTGGGGATTTCTGTCTTTGAGGCCCTGTCGATGGCGGTTGCCAGCACCGCGGATTACAGGATCTGCCCGCGCCTTGATGCGCCCGCCACGCCAGAGCGCGTGCTGATGGCGATCGAAACCCTCAAGGGGCAGGGCTGAGCCATGACCCGCCGCCTCTCCCTCCAGGACTTTCTGGCCAGTCGCAAACATGTGGTGCAGGTTAGGCTGACCCGCGTTCGCGGATCCTCCCCGCGCGAGGCTGGCACCAGCATGTTTGTGGCGGCAGATGGGCTGTGGGGCACTATTGGCGGCGGCCAGCTGGAATATATCACCATCGACCACGCCCGGCGGATGCTGAGACAGCATGTGATCAGCGACACGCTGGATGTGCCGCTGGGGCCGGAGATCGGCCAGTGCTGCGGCGGCCGGGTAGAAATGTCGCTGGCGCAGATGCGCCAGGCCGACCGCGATGCCGCGATGGCCCGCCAGCAGGCCGAAGACCAGGCGCTGCCGCATGTCTATGTGATGGGCGCAGGCCATGTGGGCCGGGCGCTGGCGGATCTGTTCCAGCATATGCCGCTGCGCTGCATCCTGATCGACCAGCGCGCCGAGGAACTTGCCCTGTGCAACGCGGACGTTGAAATCCGCCAAAGCGCCATCCCCGAGATCGACATCGCCACGGCCCCCGCGGGCAGTGGCTTTGTGGTTCTCACCCATGATCACGCGCTTGACTTCCTGCTTGCCTCTGCTGCCCTGCAGCGCGGCGATGCGGGCTATGTCGGCCTGATCGGATCGGCCACCAAGCGGGAGAAATTCCGCCGCTGGTGCCGGGACCATTGCGACGGTCTGGGAACAGACCGTCTCATCTGCCCCATCGGGGCAGGCGGCAGCCGCGACAAGCGGCCCAGCGTCATCGCGGCCTTCGTGGCAGCGGAAGTGATCGCTGATCTGACCTCTGCAACTGCCGCGACCGCTCCAGAACGGAGCATGGAAATGCCCCCAAAGGGCAAGCAACCGGACGCAGAGGGAGTCACGGCTGGAGCACCCAGCCGTCAAGGACTGCGTCCTCTTGACAGGAGGAGGCCGCCATGACCGGGCGGAGCTACACGTACAAACTGTTCGCGCGGAATGACTTCAGTGCATTCTGGGCGCTGTTCACCGACAATCTGATCAACCTGATCGTGCTTTCGGGCATCTGTCAGTTTGTGTTCAACATGCCTGCCGACATCGTGTTCGGCCGCATCGTGCCCGGCGCCGCGGTGGCGATCCTGGCCGGTATCGCGGTTTACACCTGGCTGGCCAAACATGTCGCCGAAAAGGAAGGCCGCGACGTGACCGCGCTGCCTTACGGCATCTCGACCCCCGTTATGTTCGTCTATCTGTTCGGGGTGATCGGGCCGATCTACTGGTCCACAAATGACGCGATGCTGGCCTGGCAGGTGGGTATCGGCGCGGGCTTCATGGGCGGCATCGTCGCCGCCATGGGCGCCATCGTCGGCCCCTGGCTCAAGCGGGTGACCCCGCGCGCAGGCATGCTGGGTACTCTCTGCGGTATTGCGCTGGTCTTCATCGGCACCGTGCCGCTGGCCACGATTTTCGAGGACCCCTTCATCGGCTTTGCCTCGATGATCATCATCCTGTGGGGACTGGTGGGCCGCCACCGGCTGCCGTTCAATATCCCGGCGGGCCTCTTGGCCTTAATCGTCGGCACTGTTGTGGCGCTGGGTATGGGCAAGGCGTCGATCTCCTTCGACGGTGTGGGCGTCTACCTGCCTATCCCCTATTTCGGCGACCTGATTGCCGGCATCCAGCATCTGTTTGCCAACCCGGAACTGTTCCTGGTTCTGGTGCCGGTGCAGATCTACAACTTCATCGAAACCATGAACAACGTCGAAAGCGCCGAAGCCGCGGGCGACCATTACCCGGTCGGCGTCTGCCAGGTGACCGATGGCGTCGGCACCATGATCGGTGCGGTCTTCGGCTCGCCGTTCCCGACCACCGCCTATATCGGCCATCCGGCCTATAAACGCATGGGGGCGCGCTCGGGCTATATCATCGGCGTTGGCCTGGTGATCCCCTTTGCCGCCTTCTTTGGCCTTCTGGCGTTCCTCAACAACCTGATCCCCGTGGCCGCTGCCGCGCCGGTGCTGGTGTTTGTGGCGCTCAGCCTGGTGACCAATACCGCACATTCGGTAAAGACTGACCATATCGCTGCGGTGACCATTGCGATGATGCCGCATGTCTCCTCCTTCCTGGTGATCAAATGGGGGGCGCTGGCCGGCGCATTGGGCGCATTGGGCGCCACCGGCATGGCCCAGCTGGGCGATCCAGAGCTGACCGCAGCGCTGCTGCAGCAGGGCGCCCATTACGAAGGCCATCTGGCGCTCAGCCAGGGGGCGATCATCACCGGCCTGATCTGGGGCGCCATCGTGGCCAGCGTGATTGACGGCGATTTCCGCAATGCCGGCGGCTTTGCCCTGGCAGCGGCGGTGATGTCGCTGGTCGGCGTGATCCATTCCGCCAGCCTGCATTGGCCAGAGTTCAGCGGTATCGCGCTTGGCTACCTGCTCGCTGCCGGTTTCCTGTTCATCTACCCGATCTTCCACAAGGCGGATGCGCATGAGGAAGAAGAGGACGACAGCGTGAAACCGCATGTGCCGCATGTGCCAGCGGGCGAATAACCCCCAATGACCCTCTAAAAACAATGGGCAGGGGGCCGCGCGCCCCCTGCCTGCGAACCAAGGACAACACTGACATGACACCGAAACAGACGCTGCTGCGTGGCCGCGTGCTTTCCTTCACCGCCGAACCGCAAGGAGCTGAGGACACCAGCGCCTATGCGTTCATCGAAGATGGCGCACTGCTGATCGCCGACGGTATGATCCTGGCCAAGGGCAGCTATGATACGGTTTCGGCGCAGGCGGCCGACGCCACGGTGATCGATCACCGCCCGCATCTCCTGATGGCCGGCTTCATCGACACCCATCTGCATTTCCCGCAGGTGCAGGTGATCGCCTCCTGGGGCTCGCAGCTGCTGGATTGGCTGAACAATTACACCTTCCCGGAGGAGCTCCGCTTTGCCGATGCCGGCCACAGCGCCGAGATGGCCGGGCATTTCTTTGACCTCTTGACCGCCCATGGCACCACCACCGCGGTGGCCTATTGCTCAGTTCACAAAACCTCCGCCGAGGCCTATTTCACCGAGGCTGCCCGCCGCAACATGCGGATGATCGGCGGCAAGGTGCTGATGGACCGCAACGCGCCCGACGGGCTGCTGGATACGCCAATCAGCGGCTATGACGACACCAAGGCGCTGATCGCGAAATACCACGGCCAGGGCCGCGGCATGTACGCAATCACCCCGCGCTTTGCCATTACCTCCACCCCCGATCAGATGGCGATGGCAGGCGCCTTGGTGAAGGAACACCCGGACTGCTACGTGCAGACCCATCTGTCGGAGAACCACGACGAGATCGCCCTCACCGCAGATCTCTACCCGCAGGCGCGCGACTATCTGGACGTTTACCAGTCCTATGGCCTGCTCACCGAAAAGATGCTGCTGGGCCACTCGATCCACCTCAAGCCGCGCGAGATCGATGCGCTGGCCGAGACCCGGGCCAAACCGGTGTTCTGCCCGACCTCGAACCTGTTCCTGGGCAGCGGGCTGTTTGATGACGCGGGCCTGCGCAGCCGCGGCATTACCAATGCGATTGCCACCGACATCGGTGCAGGCACCAGCTATTCGATGCTGCAGACCCTGAACGAAGGCTACAAGGTCCTGCAGCTGCAGACCCAGAAACTGCACCCTTTGCGCGCCTTCCACTGGATCACCCGCGGCAATGCGGTTGCGCTGGGGCTGGAAGACAGGATCGGCACGCTGGAGGCAGGCACCGAAGCCGATATCGTCGTGCTCGATTCCCGCGCCACACCCGCGATGGACCTGCGGATGCAGCGGGCCGAAACCCTGTCCGAGGAACTGTTCATCCTGCAGACACTGGGCGACGACCGCTCGATTGCACAGACCTATGTATCCGGCCAGCCGATGAAACCCTGAACCAGCCGCCGCGCACATCAACCCGCGGCGGCTTCTTTTGTTACCATAATCCCTATTACAAGCAAATTCCCTGTAGCCGGGTGCGCGCTATTTTGAAGTGCGTCTCCTATTAGAAAACAATGAGTTATCTAATAGGAGGAATATTGCATGGGAACGGTATATACGCAACTGAGCTTACAAGAACGGCGCAGGATCGAAGACTGGTGGCTTGCAAAGGTCCCTGTCGCTGAGATGGCGCGCGTTTTGAAGCGTCACAAGTCGACGATATTCCGAGAGATCAAACGCAACTTCTGGGCCGATGATGCCTTTCCCAAGAAGTACGCGGGATACTTCGGCATGGCAGCACACCAGCGCACGCAGCAACGCCGTTCCACGCAACGCAAGCTGATCAGACATCCCGATCTGTGCAAGCGCGTCATCGAACGGATCAAGCAAGGATGGACGCCCGAGCAGATCGGCAACCGGATGATCTATGAAGGTGCTACGCTACGCGTCTGCCAGGAGACGATCTACCGCTACATCTATTCTAAGGAAGGCATGGACCAAGAGCTCTGGTGGTACTTGCCCGAACATCGGAAATCCCGCAGGCCACGCCGTGCCAGGAAGCGCCAGAAGCCCAAGTTCGACCGTGATGTCAGCATTCTATTCCGGCCAGATGATGTCGCTCACCGTCGCCAGTTTGGGCACTGGGAGGGAGATTTGATGCTGTTCAAACAGAAACTTGGGCAAACCAATGTCACCTCGCTGGTCGAACGTGTCAGCCGCTTCACCGTGCTGCTGAAGAACCCGAACAAGCGCACCAAGCCGGTGATGGGGAAAATTATGAAAGCCGTACGCGACCTGCCTCATCTGGCCCGCAAATCAATCACCTTTGATCGCGGTACCGAGTTCGTCAGCTGGCCACATTTGCAGGCCGAAATCGGGACGCAGACATGGTTCTGCGATCCTTCCAGCCCGTGGCAAAAAGGCACGGTCGAGAACACCAATCGAAGGG
>NZ_JBNAFX010000045.1:0-26536 GCF_049800895.1 Leisingera sp. S232
ACTAAGGCAGAACTGGATGGCCGCATCGGAGAAGGTCTCCGGTCGTCCGCGTTTGCCGCATCGCTCGGCGAACCAGGTCATGTCGCGGTCAAACCAGACCAGCAGAGAGCCGCGCTTTCGAAGTGATGCGTTATAGTTGGACCAGTTCGTTGTTCGATAGCGGGAAGAGGCAGGCTTCGGCATGCCGCCGATCTAACCTACGGGATTCGCAAAGTGAATCCTCTACGGCCTTTGTGCAACAACGCCAATCCGAACGATAAACTTGAAAGTTATGTCTGCTTTGGGCTGGGATCGACATACTGCAGCTGCGAGGTGGCCTCACCTAGCCAGCGGCAGCTAAGGGCTCTTTTGGCATCTTCGCTGCCTTCTGCATGAACGTTCGTTTTCTGGGTTTGGGTCAGAAATCTGACAAGAAGGTCAGCTTTGCTTGGCATTCTACAGGTAAACTCACCGCGAAAGACAGGGGGGTCAGATGATCCGGGCTTTCCGCAACCTGATCGAACGGCAGCTTGCCAAGGCGCAGGCCGAGGGCCCGCTGCAGGAGCCGGAGGGCGCAGGCAAGCCCCTGCCCGGCCTCAGCAGCGAAACACATGTGGACGCCGGGCTGGCGGCAGGCCTGCGGATCATGGCGCAGGCAGGCGTGGTGCCACAGGAGTTTACACTGAAGGAACAACTGGCTGAGGCGCGCCGCAATTACACCGGATTGACGGTTCCCGGGCAGCGCAAGGCGGCAATGGCGCGGATCTCGGATCTGGAAATGCGCTACAACATGGCGCGGGATGCGCGGAAATCCTTCTTCCGTTAGCGCAACACCCCGTTGTCTCCTGCGGGATTCGCGCTATAGACAGCCCCAAGACAGACCATTCCAAAGAAGAGTGACGCATTATGGCAAAAGACGCTTCTGTGCAGCAGGCACAACTCGACCGCATCGCCTCCGGCAAAGGCTTCATCGCTGCGCTGGACCAGTCGGGTGGCTCCACCCCAAAGGCGCTGGCGCTTTATGGCGTGACCGAAGACGCCTATTCCGGCGACGAGGAGATGTTCGCCGAAATCCACAAAATGCGCACCCGGATCATCACTTCGCCGAGTTTCACCCAGGAGCGTATCCTGGGCGCGATCCTGTTCGAGAAAACCATGGACGGCGAAATCGAAGGCAAGCCGACCGCGGATTTCCTGTGGGACAGCTGTGGCGTGGTGCCGTTTCTGAAGGTGGACAAGGGTCTGGCCGATGAAGCCAACGGCGTGCAGATGATGAAGCCGATGCCGGAGCTGGGCGCGCTGCTGGCGCGCGCGGGCGACAAAGGCATTTTCGGCACCAAGATGCGTTCGGTCGTCAAGGACGCCAATGCAGCAGGCATCAAGGCGGTTGTGGCCCAGCAGTTCGACGTGGGCCAGCAGATCGTTGCGGCCGGCCTGGTGCCGATCATCGAGCCGGAAGTGGACATCAACTCTGCCACCAAAGCCGAGGCCGAAGAGATCCTGAAGGCGGAAATCAAGGCGCAGCTGGACGCTTTGCCGGCGGACGCCAAAGTGGCGCTGAAGCTGACCATCCCG
Organism: Leisingera sp. S232; assembly: GCF_049800895.1. NCBI lineage: Bacteria > Pseudomonadati > Pseudomonadota > Alphaproteobacteria > Rhodobacterales > Roseobacteraceae > Leisingera > Leisingera sp. S232. The sequence continues at coordinate 1,555 of NZ_JBNAFX010000045.1, forward strand.
AGCCAGGCGGGCCTCTATGATGATCTGGCCGACCACGCCAATGTTGTGCGTGTTGTGGCATTGTCCGGCGGCTACACCACCGATGACGCCTGCGCACGCCTGTCGCAGAACGCCAAGATGATCGCTTCTTTCAGCCGCGCGCTGACCGAAGGCTTGAACGTATCGATGTCCGCTGCGGAATATGATGCCGCCCTGGGCGCCAATATCACCAAGATCTACGACGCCTCGCTGTAAGATTTCCGGACCCCGGAAACGAAGAGGCCGCGCATCTGCGCGGCCTTTTTCGTTGAGGTCAATACCCGTTCCGCCCGGCACAGCAGACGGCCAGCACCAGACCGGCGCCGCTGAGAAACGGCAGCCAGAAAAACCGCAGCGCAGTGAGGGTGAACCAGCCTGGCTGGTCTTCGGGCGCCTGACCCGCACCGCCGAGCCAGACCCAGAAGACCAATGCGGAGGCCGAGATCAGCACCCCGCATATGGCCAGCAGCCAACGGACTGTGCTAGGCATCCGGCCTTCGGGCGGATAGGGGCGCTCTGCTGCCCGGCTGGCGGCAAGCCATCCGCTCACGCCGCTTCGGTCAGCGATGGGCGCAGGCCGGTGCAGCTGACGGTGTTTTCATTGACCGCCAGATACTGCTGCGCCGCCTCCCGGTCGCCAAAACTGAGCGCCTCGTCATAAAAATAGGTGATCCGGTCCCCGGTCCGGGACAAGAGGGCGCCGCTTTCAAACGAGATAAACCATTTCTTCTGCACCAGTTGCATCAGCCTCACTCCTTTCTGAAGCCCGGCAGTGGCCCCTGACCACCACCGGTTCTATTGCAGTTTTCCAGGCCGCTCCCTGCCGTCCGGCGGCCCGTGCTGGCCCGTCGACTGCAGATTTCCAGTGACTGGGTTGGTCACTTTCGCGCCCTGTTGAAGGCAGAATTCGCCCGCAGATGTTACCAAGAGGTTAACGGGAATTGGCGTTGATTTTACGCGGCATTTTCCCGCCGGCGGGCGGCGGTTTCCCGCCTGCATGAGCGGATTTACGGACAATTTGGCGAAATTCCGCTGTTGCAGTTTCCAAAGAAGTTTCCGGAGTGCGAACCGCTGCTTGAGCCGCCGCCGACGGAGCCCTGTGGCAGGCAGCGGGCATGGGTATTTTTGACCAGAAAGAAGCCGGAGGGCGTGGATCAGCCGAAATCGGGCGGGCGTTTTTGTAGCCCTGCTGCCACGGCCTCGATCTGGTCGGGCTTGCCGATCAGGTCCAACTGTTCTGCGCTTTCGCGCAGCAGCACATCCGCCTGCGAGGCGCCGCTTTCGGCATAGGCAATCAGCCGTTTGGCGGCCCGCACGGCAGCGGGGCTTTTGCTTGCGATGTCCAGCGCCAGCTCCTGTGCGCGGCTGAGCGGGCCGGGAGTCAGCTCTGTCACCAGCCCCCAGTCCAGCGCCTGCGCCGCGTCGACCTTCTCGGCTGTGTAGGTCAGGCGGCGCAGCACGTCTGAGCGCAGCAGGTGCGGCAGAAGCGCCATGCCGCCCATATCGGGGATGAGTCCCCATTTCATTTCCATCACCGACAGCTGTGCCTCTGGGTGGGCGATGCGGATGTCAGCGCCCAGTGCGATCTGCAGCCCGCCGCCGAAACAGGCGCCGTGAATGGCCGCGATCACCGGCATGGGCAGCCGGCGCCAGATCATCGCCACCTCCTGAAAGGCATTGGCGTCCGTGTGGGTGCGTTCCATGATCAAGGTGCTGAGGTCGCGCTGCGCAAAACCCGCCAGTGCCGCCATGTCGAGACCCGCGCAGAAGCTTTTTCCGGCGCCCGACAGCACCACCACGCAGGCGTCTGATGTGGCCACCTCCTGCCCCGCGGCGATGATGGCTTCGATCATCTCCTCGTCCAGGGCGTTGTGCTTGTCCGGGCGGGCAAGCGTAACATAGGCAATGTGGTCCTTGTAGCCGATGGTGACTTTCTTCATGGCTGCTCTTCCTCAATCCGGTTTGCGCTCAGCGTGCCCCGGGCGCGGCGGAGATGCCAGCCCTACCTGAAGTCAGGGCTGCAGCGGCATCCGGGCGAACCAGGGCGAGTCGAGGGTCATGACATAGAGTTGCCCATCCATCACCTTGCCGCCGGTGGTAACGCCGAGGCGCCCGTCCGGGTCCTGCAGGCTGCGCAGGATGTTGCCCTGCCCGTCGAACTGGATCAGCATGCCGCGGTGGATCGGCGCCGGGCGCACCAGCGGGCCGAGGCGCCAGATGATTTTCCGCACAGCCGGGTACGGCATCAGTTTCTCTGAGGGCACCCGCGGGCTGGCGAAGGCGAGCCAATAGGTGCCGTCGCCCTGGGCCTCCAGATTGTCTGGATAGCCGGGGAGATTGTCGAGGAACACCTCCTGCTGGCCTGCACGGTCGCCCTTGAGCCAGAGCCGGTGGACGCGGGCGCGACCGGTTTCGTTGATCAGCAGGAATTCCTCATCCGGCGACAGGGCAACGCCATTGGTATAGACAAAGCCGGTGGCGATTTTTTCCGCCGTGCCGTCCAGATGGATGCGGGCCACATAACCGGTGTTTGACTGTTCCCAGATAGTCAGGATCGAAGTCGGCTTGGTTCCGCCCATGGTTTCCGGGTCGAACCGGTCTGAGGAGTTGGAGAAATAGATGGTGCCGTCCTGTGCCACATCCAGCTGATTTGCATAGATGATCGGCGCGCCTTCGAGGGTTTCCGCCACCGGTTCCAGCGTGCCGGGGCCGGTCCAGCGCAGAATGCCGCGGAAACTGTCGGCGATGTAAAGCGCCCCGTCCGGGCCAGCCTTGAGCCCCAGCGGGCGGCCGCCGAGGCGGTCAGCCAGCACCGGCTCCTCCCCGTCGATACGGTAGAGGCTGCCGGACAGGCTGGTGGTGTAGATGGCGCCATCCGGGGTTCGGGCGATGTCCTCTGGCCCCAGTTCGCCGTCTGGCAGATGGACCAGAGCAGCCGCATCCAGCGCGTTGTTTTCTGCGTAACTGCCGGTGAAATCAGGCGCTGCGGGCGGATCATATGCGATGGGATCAACCGGCACCGGCCAGAACAGGATGTAGCCAAGGGCGACGGTCAGCAGGGCCAGGGCAATGCGCATGAAGGAATTCCTTTGAAATCTGCGCGCAGGTTGCGCCGGCCGGAGCGGCAACGCAAGCCTTGCCCGGTGTGCTTGCATAGGCTTATCTGCGGCAATGACTGGTCCCCGATATACCCCGCTTGCACATTCCCTGCCTGCCACCGTGCCGTTTGTCGGCCCCGAGACACAGGAGCGTGCCCGTGGCCAGGGTTTTGCCGCGCGGCTGGGGGCAAATGAGAACATCTTTGGCCCCTCGCCCAAGGCACTGGCGGCGATGGCACAGGCCGCGGCAGAGATCTGGAAATACGGCGATCCGGAAAGCCATGATCTGCGCCATGCCTTGGCGGCGCATCACGGTATCAGCCCAGCGCATATCATTGTCGGCGAAGGCATCGACGGGCTGCTGGGCTATCTGGTGCGCCTGCTGGTGGGCGCGGGCGATGCGGTGGTGACCTCGCTGGGGGCCTATCCAACCTTCAACTATCATGTGGCGGGGTTTGGCGGGGTGATCCACAGGGTACCCTACAAGGATGACCGCGAGGATATTGAGGCGCTGTTTGCCAAGGCGGCGGACGTGGATGCCAAGATCGTCTATCTGGCCAATCCGGATAATCCGATGGGAAGCTGGCACAAGGGGGCGGATATCGCGGCGGCGCTGGACCGGCTGCCTGCGGGCTGCCTCTTGCTGCTGGATGAGGCCTATGTGGAATGCGCGCCGCAAGGCACTGCGGCGCCAGTGAGTGCGGATGACATGCGGGTGATCCGCATGCGGACCTTCTCCAAGGCTTATGCGATGGCGGGGGCGCGGGTGGGCTATGCCATCACCCACCCGGAGCTGATCGCCGCCTTCAACAAGGTGCGCAATCATTTTGGTATGAACCGAGCCGCGCAGGCAGGCGCGCTGGCGGCGCTGCAGGATCAGGCGTGGCTGGCGGAGGTGCTGGCGCAGATTGAAGCGGCGCGGGTGCGGATTGCAGAGATTGCAGTGGAGAACGGGCTGACCGCCCTGCCCTCAGCGACCAATTTCGTGGCCATTGACTGCGGACAGGACGGACGTTTTGCCAAGGCTGTGCTGGACGGGCTGGTGGATCAGGGGATCTTTGTGCGGATGCCCTTTGCCGATCCGCAAAACCGCTGCATAAGGGTGAGCTGCGGGCCTGCGAGGGAGCTCAATGCCTTTGCTGCGGCGCTGCCCCAGGCGCTGGCGACAGCACGCGCCGGCTGATTTCTGCCGGCAGCCTGTTGATCGCGCCGGTTTTACCGGACATTCACCCCTCCCGGCCTACTATCGAAGGATCTCACCGGGAGAATTGTCATGCGGGACCCTGAACTGCCGGACGCCATGCCGGATTTCTTTACCGCCGCGATCATGTTTGTCGGCATCAACCTGATGTGGATCTTCTTTGTTGTCTGGGTGCTGTACGGTCTGGTGCCGGTTCTGGTGCTGGCTGTGCTGATCAACCACTTCATCACCCGGCTGGAGATCAGGCTGAACTCGCAAAAAGCGTAGACACTGCCGCCGACGACCTGGCCCAAGCCTGCTAGCGGCCTGCCAGCACCTTTGTGGCGGCCTCCAGCGCACCACCCCCATGCGGGATGTCCAGCGCGGTGAGGCCGGCTTCAATGCCGCCCAAAAGACCCATCACCATTTGTCCGTTCACATGGCCCATATGGCCAAGCCGGAAGTATCCGTGCCAGTCCGGGCTGCCCGATGGCGCCATGCCAAGGCCGATGCCCAGCGTGAGCCCCATATTCTGCTCGACCCAGCTGCGCAGGCGGGTGCCGTCCGGTGCGCCGATGTCCAGAGCCGTCACCGCGTGGGAGCGTATGGGCCGGTCCGCCACATTCATCCGCAGCGGGCCGTCTGCCCCCCAGGCTTCACAGGCGGCCCAGATGGTTTCCGCCAGATGAACATGGCGGTTCCAGGTATTCTCAATGCCTTCGCCATGGATCATGTCCAGCGCCGCGCGCAGGCCATAAAGATGGTGAGTGGGCGCAGTGCCGCCGAAATACTGGTAGAATTCCTGCGGGTTGGCGCGCGGCTCCCAGTCCCAGTAACGGCTGACGCGCGGCAGTGCGCGCCGCGCCGCGGCGGCTTTGTCATTGAAAAACACAAAGCTGATGCCCGGCGGCATCATCAGCCCCTTCTGGCTGGCGCTGACCATGACATCGACGCCCCAGGTGTCCATCTCGAACCGTTCACATCCCAGCGACGCGATGCAATCCACCATCAGCAGCGCCGGGTGGCCGGCCTCATCCAGCAGGCGGCGCAGGCCTGCGATGTCATTCCGGATGGAGCTGGAGGTGTCTACATGCACGCCCAGAACCGCCTTGATGCGATGCGCGGTGTCGGCGGCCAGAGCCTCAGCGACCCTTGCCATGTCCCAGGGGGCGCTGGTGCCGAAGTCGAGAACCTTGGTCTCAATCCCCAGACCCTGGGCCATTTCCGACCAGCCAATGGCAAACTGCCCCGAGGAGGGCACCAGCACCAGATCGCCGGGCTGCAGGGTGTTTTGCAGTGCCGCCTCCCAGGCGCCGTGACCGTTGGAGATGTAGATGGCGGCGTGGTGATCTGTGCGCGCCACCCGGCGCAGGTCCGGAATGAGACCTGCGGTCATCTCGACCAGCGCGCCCGCATAAATATTGGGAGACGGGCGGTGCATTGCCTGCAGCACCTGATCGGGGACCACCGACGGGCCTGGTATGGCCAGATACTGACGCCCGGTCGCTACGTTCACTGATCCGCTCATGTTTGATGATACCTAACTGGGCACGGCCCAAAATTTGCCGCGGTTGAACCATAGCGGCACAGTAGCGGGACTGCCTGCGGCGTCAATTCCCGGCGACGTAAGGTCACGGCGAAGTGCTTGCGCCCTGCCGCCCACCTGCTTAAATGGCGCAGGAACGACAGGGAAAGGCCCGCAATGACACGAATTTCCTGCCGGGAAGCGCTGACATGAGCCAGAAACCACACAAGTCCTCAAAAGAACTGTTTGGCTGGCTGTGGCGCGGATATCTGCGCCATTACATCGGTCTTCTGGGCATCGCCGTGATCTTCATGCTGATTGAGGGCGCCACCATGGGCGCGCTTGGCTACATGATGCAGCCGATGTTCGATCTGGTGTTTGTCGCAGGCAACTCCACTGCACTGGTCTGGGTCAGCCTGGCGTTTCTGGCGATCTTCACCCTGCGCGGCATCTCCAGCGTCACCCAGAAGGTGCTGCTGAGCAAGGTCTCGCAGACCTCTGCCGCGCATCTGCGCAAGGACATGCTGGCGCGGCTGATCCGCCAGGATCCGGCGTTTCACCAGCAGCACCCGCCGGGGCTGCTGCTGCAGCGGGTGCAAAGCGATGTGGGCGCAATCAATTCGGTCTGGCAGGCGGTGATCACCGGCGCAGGACGCGATCTGGTGGCGCTGGTCGCGGTGCTGGGCGTGGCCTTCAGCATCGACTGGCGCTGGACGCTGATCCTGCTGGTCGGGGTGCCGGTCCTGCTGCTGCCGATCTCCACCATCCAGCGTTATGTGCGCAAGAAAGCGTCGCGCGCGCGTGATCTGGGCGCCGATCTGGCCACCCGGCTGGACGAGATTTTCCATGGCATCGTGCCGGTCAAGCTGAACCGGCTGGAAGATTACCAGACCCGCCGCTTTGGCGAACGCCAGGACGAATTTGTCAAATCCGAAGTAAAGGCGGCTCTGGGCACCTCGTCCATTTCGGGGATGACCGACATCATGGCCGGGGTCGGCTTTATGGCCGTGCTGCTTTATGGCGGCAATGAGATCATCGCCGGGGAAAAGACCGTGGGCCAGTTCATGAGCTTTTTCACCTCGATCGGGTTGTCGTTTGAACCGATGCGGCGGCTGGCCAATATTTCCGGCGTATGGCAGAGCGCGGCAGCGGCGCTGGAGCGGATCAAGGAACTGCTGGATGCGCCGATCCTGCTGAGCGAACCTGCGGAGCCGAAGCGGGTGCCGGAAGGCTTGCCCGCGATCCAACTGGAAGCTGTCGAGCTGAGCTACGGAGAGGCAAAGATCCTGCACGGGTTGAACCTGGTGGCTGAGGCCGGCCAGACCACCGCGCTGGTGGGGGCATCAGGGGCGGGCAAGTCGACGATCTTTAACCTGCTGACACGAATGGTGGACCCGCAGGGCGGTGCCGTCAGCGTCGGCGGGGTCGAGGTGCAGGATCTGAACACTGCCGATCTGCGCGGACTGTTTTCCGTCGTGACACAGGAAGCGCTGCTGTTTGACGAGACCCTGCGCGAGAACATCGTTCTGGGGCGCACCGATGTCAGCGATGAGGAGCTGCAGGCCGCGCTTGATGCCTCACATGTGGCGGACTTCCTGCCCAAGCTGGAACATGGTCTGGAAACACGGGTCGGGCCGCGCGGCTCGGCGCTGTCGGGCGGTCAGAGGCAGCGGGTGGTGATTGCCCGCGCCCTGCTGCGCAACACTCCGGTTCTGTTGCTGGACGAGGCGACGTCGGCATTGGATGCGCAGTCGGAAAAAGTGGTGCAGCAGGCGCTGGACAAACTGGCCGGCGGGCGCACCACGCTGGTGATTGCGCACAGGCTGTCGACGGTCCGCAATGCGGATAAGATCGTGGTCATGGATCGTGGTCGGGTGGTGGACCAGGGCAGCCACGGTGAATTGCTGGAGCGCGGCGGCATCTATGCCGATCTCTACCGGCTGCAGTTCCAGGACGGCAAGACCGTGGTGGACAACGCCGGGGTGGCGGCGCAGGTGCCCGAAAACATCCGCGGCAGCGACGCCGAGGCCGGCTGGCTGCGCCGCTTTGCCCGCAAGGTGTTCGGGTAAACTGTTGCACACCGAGAGCTCTGCCCGGCCAACTCGCCGAGCAGAGCTGTCTACTTCTGATACGCTTTTACCAAGTTTTCAGGCGCAACACCCAGAAAGTACCGCATCAGCGTCCAAAGGTTCCGGCCCCCGCGCCGCAGCCAGCCAGCGCGCTGATAGCGCGCGGCGCTGGTCAGGGCGGCACAGGACAGCACAGTGATCCCTTGCAGGCGGCGGACCAGAGCCACATCCTCCATCAGCGGCTGATCGGGGTACCCGCCTGCGGCCTCATAGGCGTCGCGGTGGATCAGCAGGGCCTGATCACCATAGGGCAGCGCAAACAGGCGCGTGCGCAGATTGGCCCAGCCTGCGACCCAGGCAGGCATCACCCCGCGCGCCCGAAAGCGCAATCGGAAACAGGCAGGACGCCCCTGCCCCTGCAGCAGATGGTCCGACACGGCTTTGGCCCAGCCGGGTTCCAGATGGGTGTCCGCATGCAGAACCAGCAGCCAGTCCCCCCGGGCTGCCGCGCAGCCCCGGCGCAGCTGACCGCCGCGCGATGGCGCAGCGGTGATCCACTCAGCGCCAGAAGCTTCGGCAATGGCGCGGGTGGCGTCGGTGGAGCCGCCATCGGTCACCACCAGTTCCCGGATCAGACCCGCCGCCAGCCCCTCCATCAGGTGTTCCAGCGTGGCGGGCAGCTCTTCTGCGGCATTCAAAACCGGGATCACGATACTGACAGGCGCTGGCATAGGCTGGTCCTTTGCGGATTTGCTGTTTTCTTCCGCCCTGCTTCCTATATCACTGGGCCAGTCAGTGAAACGCCGTAGATGGCAATCCGGAGACCAGACATGAGCGACCGCCGCATCCTGCGCCTGAGTGGCGCCGACACCCGCAGCTTTCTGCAGGGGCTGGTAACCAGCAATGTGGAGCGTTTGGGCGACCCGGACAGCGGGCTGGTCTATGCCGCCCTGCTGACCCCGCAGGGCAAATACCTGGCGGATTTCTTTCTGGCAGCAGAGGGAGATGCGGTGCTGCTGGACGTAGAGGCGTCGCTGGCAGATGGGCTGATGAAGCGGCTGAACATGTACCGGCTGCGGGCCGATGTGCAGGTCGGGATGACGGACCTGCAGGTGAAACGCGGCACCGGCACAGCACCTGCGGGCGCGCTGGCGGATCCACGCCATGCAAACATGGGCTGGCGGCTGTATGGGGCCGAGGGCGGTGACGACGGCAGCGACTGGGACGCGATCCGGGTTGCCCATTGCATCCCCGAAACCGGCATCGAGCTGGGGCCGGACAGCTATATCCTGGAAGCCGGGTTCGAAGCGCTGAGCGGCGTCGATTTCCGCAAGGGCTGCTATGTCGGCCAAGAGGTGACCGCGCGGATGAAGCATAAGACCGAACTGCGCAAGGGCTTGCGCAGGGTTGATGTTGCAGGCGCTGCCCCGGTGGGAACCGAGATCACCGCAGACGGCAAGGCAGCAGGCACATTGTTCACCCAATCGGGCGGCAAGGGTATTGCCTACCTGCGGTTTGACCGCGCCAAGGGAGAAATGCAGGCGGGTGATGCCCGCATTACGCTGCAGGCGTGAACAGGCTGAACGATACCGATCAGTTTCTGCTGGGTGCAGAGGTTGCCCATGCCCGCCCGCTTCCTGGCGGCGATTTGTCAGAAGGGCAGCTGCAGAAGCTGACTGATGACCGCCAGACGGTGGCCAAGACCACCCCGCGGGCCGGGTGGGTATCCAGAATGCTGCAGGCGATCGGTACGGCTGGGCAGGCCTGGCGCCTGACAAGCCTCTGTTCATTTCCTCGCGCTAGGGTCGCGGGCGAAACCTGCGGATGATCTGCTGAAAGGATATCAGGATGCGACTGATCATGGGTCTTTGCCTTGCGGCGCTGGCAGCCTCGCCCGGCTGGGCAGAATATTGGAGCTATAAGGACTGGAACGTTTCAGTTGAGCCGCATGAAACCGAGCAGGACAGCTATCTGATCTGCCGCGCCTGGACCGGTGGCGATGGCGATCCGGTTCTGGAGGTCTCGGCCTTCTCCGGCGACGCCGGGCCGCCGGATTTCTACCCGATGGCCAAGGTGCAAGAATATGCCCCGCGCCATCACCCGACGCTGATGCAGCAGGGCGGCACGGTGGATTTCCTCTTTGATTTCGACCGCAGCTTTTCGGTTGAGGCCGGGATCAATTCCTGGATCAGCGAGGAGGGGCTGGCCGAGGCCGAAACCGCGCTGCGGTTCCAGGACCATCTGCCGATGCTGCAGGCGATGCAGCAGGGCCGCTGGGTCGAGATCTGGACCGGCAGCAATATGTTCTACGAGGCTTCGCTGAGCGGGTTCACTGCGGCCTATGGCAAAATGATGGATGAATGCGGCTTTAGCCTGGCGCTGCCTGCCCGCTAACAGCCTGCAGCGCGGAAAACAGGAGCGGCCCGGTCGGCCGCTCCTGTATTGTTCTGCTGCCTGCGGCGCAGATCAGAGCTTGATGCGGAACGCGGCAAAGCCGCCCTCGCCGTCCCCGGCGTCCTCAAGCGTGACACCTTTGACACTGTCTGCATAGCCGCGGGCCTTGGGGCCGGTTTCAAACAGAACAGTGGTGTCCTGAAGCGGGGCAAAGGACCAGTTGGCATCCGCCTTGGGGTCGATTGTGCCGCGTTCGAGGATGTAGCGCACGATCACATCCCGGTTGGTATCTGGCGCCTCGAACACAATGGTATCGCCTTTGGCACCCGGGAAAGCACCGCCGCCCGACGCGCGGTAGTTGTTGGTGGCAACGATGAATTCCATCGTGTCCTCCAGCGGCGCGCCGTTGAATTCCAGGTTCACGATCCGTGCCGCATCCGGGTTCACCACTTCACCCTTGGGACCAAAGCGCGGCGGCTGCGACAGGTCGATCTGATAGGTCACCCCGTCCATCACATCGAAATTGTAGGACGGGAACGACGGGTTCAGCAGCGCTGCATCCTTGGAACCGGGCGTGATCTGGTTGAACATTCCGGCAGAGCGTTCCAGCCAGCCGCGCACCTGGGCGCCGGTGACCCGCACGGCCCGGACCGTATTGGGATAGAGATAGAGGTCGGCAACATTCTTGATGGCCACATCGCCAGCCGGAACATCGGTGTAATACTCCGGCCCGCCCCGGCCGCCTGCCTTGAATGGTGCAGCTGCCGACAGCACAGGAAGACCTGCGTGCCCGGTCCCTTTCAGCATCTCTTCGACATACCATTTCTGCGCAATCGAAACGATCTGCACCGAAGGATCATCCGCCACCAGCGCAAAATAGCTGTGCAGCGGCGCTGATGTCTTGCCGACAGCGCGGCGGACATATGCCAGGGTCTCTTCGTGCTCGGCAGCAACCGAGGCAAGCACGGCGTTGTCGTCTTTGGCCAATGCGGTGATGGAGCGGTCCTCGTTGCGTTTGGAAATCGGCCGGGCCTCTGCCGTGGCGGTGATCACGCGCCATTCGTTGCCGTCGCGTTCCAACAGCAGGTCCATCACGCCCAGATGGGACCCCCAGAACCCGCCCATAACGGCCGGCTTCCCCATCAACGTCCCGTTTTCAACATCAACTCCCGGCCGACCGTCAAAGGCCGGAGACGGAAACACCAGGTGATTGTGGCCTGTCACCAGCGCATCAATCCCGTCCACGGCTGCCAGGGCGACCGACGCATTCTCCATCCCGTCGCTGTGATCGGCCTCTCCGATCCCCGAATGCGACAGAGCAATAATCAGATCACAGCCGCGCTCTTTCATTTCCGGCACAAAGGCTTTGGCGGTCTCGACAATGTCGCGGGCCTGGACCTTGCCTTCCAGGTGCTTGCGGTCCCAGTTCATGATCTGCGGCGGGGTGAAACCGATCACCCCCACCTTGATCGGCAGCTTGGAGCCATCGCCCATTTCCATCTCCCGCTCGAGGATGGTGTAGGGCTTGAACAGAGGTTTGTCGCTGCGCGGGCCGCTGCCAAGCTCTTTGGCAACATTGGACAGCACAACAGGGAAATCGGCGCCAGCCAGAGCTTTGTCCAGGAAATCCAGGCCGTAGTTGAATTCATGGTTGCCGAGTGTCGCCGCATCATAGCCAATGGTGTTGAACGCGTTGATCACCGGGTGGCTGTCGCCGTCTTTCATGCCGCGCTCATAGGCGATGTAATCACCCATTGGATTGCCCTGCAGGAAGTCACCATTGTCGACCAGCAGCGAGTTGGCGGCTTCTGCGCGGATATCGTTGATGATCGAGGCGGTGCGGCTCAGCCCGACGGTGTCGCGCGGCTTGTCGGCATAATAGTCATAGGGGAAGACATGGACGTGAATATCAGTGGTTTCCATGATCCTCAGATGGGCTTGGTTTCCGGCGGCGGCAACTGAAAATGGATGCAGCGATATCAATGCGGCACCGGCTGTTGACCGGGCAAGAAACTGACGGCGCGAAAGGGCTGAACTATTGGGTTTTTGCATGGGATCTAATTTCCGAAGTTGCAGAACATCTCATCTCAACCGTTTTGCCGCGGGTGGGCAATACAAACATGACAGCTTGCCGCTTTTGTGTTGGCAGAGCGGCAGTTCCCCGCCGCTGCAGCGCCTGCCAAAGAAAAAGCCCCGCGCGGTTTGCACGGGGCTTTGATCATTGGGGAACATCGGATCCGGCAGAGGTTCAGGCGCGCTCGGAATATTCCATGGTCTCGGTGTTCACGACGATCATCTCGTCCTGGCCGACGAAGGGCGGCACCATGACCTTGACACCATTGTCCAGGATCGCGGGCTTGAAGGAATTCGCCGCGGTCTGGCCTTTGACGACCGGCTCGGTCTCGACGATCTTGCAAGTGACTTTCTGCGGCACGGTCGCGTTCAGCGCCTCGGCCTCGTAAAACTCCACCACGATGGTCATGCCGTCCTGCAGGAACGGGCGGCGGTCGCCCAGAAGCTCTGCGGGCAGTTCGATCTGCTCATAGGTTTCGGCGTCCATGAACACCAGCATGCCGTCGCTCTCATAGAGAAACTGCTGGTCCTTCTGCTCGAGACGCACGCGCTCCACCTTGTCGGCGGAACGGAAGCGTTCGTTCAGCTTGGAGCCGTTGCGCAGGTTGCGCATTTCAACCTGGGCAAAGGCACCGCCCTTGCCGGGTTTGACGTGATCGACCTTCACCGCCGCCCACAGGCCATCGTTGTGTTCCAGCACGTTGCCGGGACGGATTTCGTTGCCGTTGATCTTGGGCATGGGAAAATGCCTTTCGGATGGTTGTTGAAAACTTGCAAGCCCCTATATCTGGCAGGCTGATCGCTGGCAAGACAAGGATATGGTATGGAGGATCTGTGAAGAAGATATGCGCAAATTGCATGAAAGCTATGCATCTGCGCTCTATCCGAATCGTCACACTTCCGTCATAAGCAGCCCAACGCCGAAAATTGCAATAGCAAGAACAACAAGGGATACGAGATGCGAGATTTCGTAGACGGCACCGCTTACAATAACGAACAGGGCAACCGTGCCCGCAAACTGTTTGCTGCGGTTGTGCTGGCCGCGCTGGATGATGCCATCGCCGACGACAAGAAATACGGCAATGGCCCGGAACAGATCGCCCGCTGGGCGCGCTCACGCGATGGTCGCGAAGTGCTGTCCTGCGCCGGTATCGACCCGAACGAACGGGTTGTGGAAGGCTTGATGGACTTTGTGGGCCGCGGTGTGCGGACCTCTGTTGCTCTGTCGCGTGAAGAAAGCGAACGCCGCAACGCTGCGCAGGCTGAAGCTGCTTAAGGCTTCCCTTGCGCATTGCTGAAAAGCGCGCCCTTAGGGGCGCGTTTTTGTTTTGGCAGCCACGGGTTCCGCAAGGTCAGCTTGTCGCGCTGCAGCCGCCGCGAGACGCTTGCGGCACAGCCCCCATGGACGGCTGCGTCTAACCTGCTATGCAGGCCCGTGAAGTGCGGGACACAGGCAGGGAGCGGTTGATGGCACGTGCAATCATGATCCAGGGCACCGGCAGCAATGTCGGCAAGTCACTGCTGGTGGCAGGGCTGGCGCGGGCCTATGTGCGGCGCGGGCTGCGGGTGGCGCCGTTCAAGCCGCAGAACATGTCCAACAATGCCGCCGTCACCCCCGAGGGCGGCGAGATCGGCCGGGCGCAGGCTTTGCAGGCCCGAGCAGCCAGACGAGCCCCCCATACCGATATGAACCCGGTGCTGTTGAAGCCGGAAACCGACACCGGCGCCCAGGTCATCGTGCAGGGCAAGCGGCGCGGCACCCAAGGCGCCGGATCCTTCATGCGCGACAAAACGGGCCTGCTGGAGGCGGCGCTGGAGAGCTTTCACCGGCTGGCGGCGGATGCCGATCTGGTGTTGATCGAGGGCGCGGGATCCCCTGCTGAGACCAACCTGCGCAAGAACGACATTGCCAATATGGGCTTTGCCTGCGCCGCCAAGGTGCCGGTGGTGATTGCCGGCGACATCCACCGCGGCGGGGTGATTGCGCAGATCGTCGGCACCCATGCAGTGCTTGAACCGCAGGACCTGGAACGGGTCGCAGGCTTCATGGTGAACCGGTTCCGCGGCGACATCAGCCTGTTTGACGCTGGCCGCGATGATATTGCCGCACGCACCGGCTGGCCATCCTTGGGCGTGGTGCCGTGGTTCTGGGACGCCTGGAAGCTACCGGCCGAGGACATGATGGACATCACCTCGCGCAAGGGCGGCGCCTGCAAGGTGGTGGTGCCGCAGCTGGAGCGGATGGCGAATTTCGACGATCTGGATCCACTGGCGGCAGAACCTGCAGTGACAGTGGAGATCGTGCCGCCCGGCCGCGCCCTGCCCGGCGATGCGGATCTGGTGATCATCCCCGGCAGCAAGTCGACCATCGGTGACCTGGCCTATCTGCGGGCACAGGGCTGGGACATTGACATCCTGGCGCATTACCGCCGCGGTGGCCATGTGCTGGGCTTATGCGGCGGCTATCAGATGCTTGGGCAGACCATCGACGACCCCGAAGGCGTCGACGGACGGCCCGGCAAGGTCGATGGGCTTGGTCTTTTGGACGTTCACACGGTGATGGCGGGTGAGAAACGGGTCACCCTGACCGAAGCGGTCACGCGGGACGGCAATCTGCCAGTCAATGGTTATGAGATCCACATGGGCCGCACCGAAGGCGCCGATTGCAACCGCGCCTGGCTGGACATTGACGGTCGGGCCGAAGGCGCGGCGTCAGCTGATGGGCGGGTCAAGGGCTCCTACCTGCACGGTCTGTTTTCCGCAGATGCCTTTCGTGCCAGCGTGCTGGCAAGCCTCGGGGCAGAAAGCCAGGCAGGCTATGAAGACGGTGTCGAGGACACGCTGGATGCGCTGGCGGACCATCTGGAGCGCCATATGGACCTGGACCGCCTGTTGCGACTGGCCCAGGACGTTCGGACATAACAGCAGCTGCGGAGCATACGGCCTTCGACTTTCTCTGCCGCCTTCGCGTTTGCCCTTGCTGATGCCAGCACCTGTCGAGCCGGGTGCCGCGCCGCCATCGCCGGCTCGCAGCGGCCTTGATGCAGGGTCCGCTGTGACCCAGGCATCAGTTCAGTTGGTGAAAGCGTCGGGAAAGGGGCAGATCCCCCTTTTGTTTTGAGCGGTGTTTAGAGCAGAACGCGGGTTGCAGACCCCGCTCTGCACAGAGTCCGGATCAGAGCAGATCGTTGGCTGCCAGCGCGCGTTGGATTTCGCGGCGGACCAGTTTGCGCACGTTTCGAGTGATACGCTCCCCCAGCGGTCCTTGCAGTTCTTCGCGGACGATGGATGCCACCAGATCACGCAGGCTGTCCTCGTCAATATACCCGTCGCTGCCCTCTGCCAGTGTTTCCAGCGTCCCGCCTGTGACTGCGTCTTCCACCACAGTTTCAACCGAGGCACCGGCCAAATCCCGCTCCGGATCCCAGTTCTGATCCCCGGCCTGATCAACGCCCTGTTCACCGGCCTGATCCCAGTCAGCAGCCTTGCTGTCCCTGGCAGCGGCAAAGTCTGGCTCCGCGTTCAGCTCTGGCTCCGCAGCGGCGACAGCATCATCGGCATGGCCGTCTTGCCGAGGCTCAGGACGTCGCCGCAACGGCGCGTCGCGCCATTCGATGGTGTCGGGGCCTGCAAACGGCGCCTCGGTCTGGCTGTCCGGTTCCCACTGCTGCTGGACGCTGTCTGCCGCGGCAGAGCTGCGCGCTTCGAGCTCCGCGATTTTACGCACAACAGAGGCCGCGCGACCGCGCGCGGTACTGTCCCCAAGGCTTTCATCCTTCAACCGGACAGGTGCAGCTTCGGCAGGTGAAACTTCGGCAGGCCCAGTTTCAGCAGGTACAGCTTGGGCGGGTGCATCTTCGGCGAGCGATGTGTCTGAAAACGCTTCTTGCGCCTCGGTCATTTCTGCGGCACCGGGGTCGGCGACGGCAGCAGCAGCAAACAGGGTGGTCTCGGGGTCGCCCCAAGGGGCCTGGTTTTCGGCCTGCGCTGCCTCTTCGTCTTTCACCGCGTCTTCAGTTTCGCCGATATCCAACTGTTCAGCGCCGCTCAGCTCCATACCGGCAGGCGCAACCTCCAGGTCTTCAGCATCATCCTGCCCGGAATTTTCGGCGAACCGTTCACGGTGATGCCGGAAGGCCAGCG
The DNA here is from genome assembly GCF_049800895.1 of Leisingera sp. S232. Classification (NCBI taxonomy): domain Bacteria; kingdom Pseudomonadati; phylum Pseudomonadota; class Alphaproteobacteria; order Rhodobacterales; family Roseobacteraceae; genus Leisingera; species Leisingera sp. S232. The sequence goes on from NZ_JBNAFX010000045.1 coordinate 18,055, forward strand.
GCGGCTCTTGTGCCAGCATTTCTGCAGGCTCGGCAAAATCAGCTGCCCCGTCGCCTGCGGCCGTGCCTGCATCGGTCGGCTCAGCCTTGGCTGCGCCGGGGGCATCTGGCTGCGAATCAGCTTCTGCTTGTTTTTCCGGCTGCACGGCGGCCTCTGTCGCGGCCGCCACCGGGCGACAGCTGGCAACATCTGGATTCTGCACCCGCAGGGCTGGTGTCAGCATCAACCGGGCGGCAGGATCCGGCGTTGCCGACTGGCTGCGGGTGTCTTCGCTCACCAAGCGGCGGATTGAGGACAATACATCTTCAATCTCAGCATGGGTAACTGGGTCGGACATTATCTAATAACCACTCTTGCCTCTTGCAGAGGAGTGTAGCGGCCTTCCCGTCGCCGCACAACAGATAGGATGAGTTGTCAGTTCCGCCCCAAGGCCTTGAGTACACGGTCAAGATCCTTGCCGCGTTTGCTGTGTTGGGCTGGCGCGTCCTTGACCAGGTTATAGTAAAGCGTGGGATCATAGATCTCCACTGCCAGGCCAAGATGTTCGGCGGTCAGCAGGCCCTGAGACTGCAGCAGCTGGTAGGCCGCGATTGCCTGGCCAGCACGTGAGTTCACCTGTTCGGTCTGGGCATCCAGATATTCCTGCTCTGCCTGCAGCACGTCCAGCGTGGTCCGGGCCCCGAGGGTGGCCTCTTCGCGGATACCGTCAAAGGCGACCTTGGATGCGCGCACCCGTTCACCGGAGGAAATCAAGCTGACCCGAGCCGTTTCAGCGTTGTAAAAAGCGGCACTGACTGCCTGTCGCACCGCACGCTGTGTGTTGATAAGGGCACCGCGCTCTGCATCAGCGCTGGCAATGGCGCGGCGCCGCGTGGCGGCATTGCGACCGCCGGTATAAAGCTCCTGGGTCATCACCACCGACGCCGTTGCAGTCGAGCCGATACCGTCGCCATCATTGATGCTGTCGCTCAGCCCTGCGGTGGCACTGAAGGTGACATCTGGCCCAAGGGCGCGGGTTGCCGCCTGCACCAAAAGATCCGCCGCCTTGACCGCATGCTGCTGACTCAGAAGATCCGGCTGGTTGCGCAGTGCGATGGATTGCGCTTGATCAAGTGATGTCGTGCGCGACGGCAGGCGGGGTTGGCCTGCAATGCGGCCAGGCGCGTGGCCGACAATCTGCTGATAGGTCGCGCGGGCGGTCAGCAGAACGCCCTCGGAATCAGTCAGATTGGCACGGGCGGCAGCCACCCGGCTTTGGGCAAGTGCCACATCGGTGCGGGTCACTTCGCCGACCTCGAACCGGTCCTGAGCCGCTTTTAGTTCTTCTTGCAGCAGGCGCAGGTTGTTGCGGCGCAGGGCCACATTTTCCTGCCCCTGCAGGACACCGACATAGGCCTGCACCGCGGCCAGCAGCACCTGCTGCTCGATACCAAGGAGTTGCTGGCGAGTGGCGAGCACCAGTGCCTGAGCAGACTCCTTGCGCAGGCGGGTTTCGCCGCCGTCATACAGCAGCTGGGTCAGTTGCAGCTGGGTGCTGATGTCATTGTCTGTCAGCTCATTAAAGCCGGAAAACTGGCCGGACCCACGGGAGTAATTGTGGCTTGCAGTCACCGTCCATGCGATCAGCGGCCGCAACCGCGACAGCGCGATGGCGACATCTTCATCTGCGGCGCGCAGCAAAGCCCGGTTCTGCTCCAGAAGGCCGCTGGTCTTATAGGCGCCGATCATTGCATCGGACAGGTTGTCGGCCGCTGCCTTCAGCGGCATCAGGGCCGTGGCTGCGACACCACCGGCAAACACAAAAGCCTTAAACACACTCGCGGGAAATTTCATTCGCATCGGTTGCCTTATCTTTTGCCGCGCCGCCAGCCGCGGAGAGTTGTTCACAGTTCCAGGCCCCGCTTTGCGCTGCGCCCGGTCAATCTATATCTATTGCGACTTTGCCCCGCCGCAACATCCGCCCCGGTTTCTCAGAGCACGAATTCCTGTGCAGCAGCAAAGCCCGGCAGCACCGGTGCGCTGGCATTGAATTCAAACCGCCAGGAGATCCGGCCGCCGGTCTTGTAGCCAATCTTCACTTCGCCCAGCGCGCCTGTCACCATCAGCGCAGCAACACGGCCGCCGTCCTTCAGCTGGTCCAGCAGCGCGGCAGGCAAATCCTCGACACCGCCCTGCACCAGGATCACATCATAAGCCCCATGCTCCGCTGCGCCTTCGGCCAGCGGGCCAGTGTGCACAATGGCATTGTCGGCGCCGGTCTCAGACAGCAGTTCCTGGGCTTCCGCTGCCAGTGTCTCATCTTCCTCGACACCAATCACCATCTGCGCGATCCGTGCGGCAACAGCCGTGGAATAACCCAGCCCGCAAGCCACATCGAGCACCAGTTCGTCGTTCTGCAGATCCACCGCATCCAGCATCTTGGCCAGAGTGCGCGGCTCCATCAGCACCCGGCCGCCACCCAGCGGCACATTCTGGTCCGCATAGGCCGCCTCGCGCTGCGCATCAGGTACAAATGCCTCCCGCGGAACTGCCAGCATGGCATCGATGATCGGGTATTTGGTGACATCCGAGGGACGGATCTGGGTATCCACCATCATGCGGCGGCGCTCGGTGAAATCTGGCATCTGCTAAACTCATTTGTTCAGTCGGTCAGGCCGGTTGTGGCATATCCCGGCAACCACGGCAACGGGGCCTTTGCGCTGTAAGGGCCAAAGTGGTGCACCGCTGCTGCGGCGCAACTGGTCCTTGCAGGGCGCCGCAAAAAGGCCAGCCCCCCGCAGGGTGCTGGCACTGGAAAGATCAGGGGCAGCGCTGCAGCAGACGGCAGCACCGCTGAGCTGCAGCAAAACTAAAGCGCGCAGGACTTGCAGAAAGGAGAGGCCGGGCGCTGATCCAGCCAATCGTCGCCCATGTCGTCGCCGCAAATCCGGCAATAGCCGTAGGAGCCGTCGCGCAAGCGCGTCAAGGCCGCCTCGATCCGCTGCAGTTCCTCCAGGCTGGCCTGGGGCAGCACCTCGATCCCACAGCCGGCAGAGCGTTCTGATTGCGGCTGCCGGTGTGAGCCCATGCGGGCTGCATCGGGCACTTCAGCAGACCGGGACAGCAGCCCGGACAGCTGCAGCCGCCGCGCTTCAAGCATTTGTTCTCTGGCGGAAAAGTTCATCGTCCATGCCCTCCAGTTCAGGTTTCGCGCTTTGTTGGTCCCCGGTCAGTTTTATCTCGTTGCCCGCAATCAAGGTACTCGCGATTTAAGGGGAATGCACTACCCCTTAAGTTGCAAATTTCAAGTAAATCCCTTCTGAAACCCCATTCACCCCTGCCCCGCCGCTACCCCGGCACAGGACTTGCAGAACGCCGCCGCAGGCAGCAGATCAAGCCGCGCTGCGGATACCTGCGCACCGCAAGCAGTGCAGATCCCATAGGTTCCCGCCCGCATCCGCTCCAGCGCAGCACCGATCCGGCGCAGCTCGTCCTGCTCTGCCTTGCCGAGGATTTCCAGCACCTCGTCACCCTGGCGTTCAGTCGCGCGGTCCTCCCAGTCCTGCGGCATCGGCGCATCCAATGAATGCTCCACCATGTTCAGATGCGCGATCAGTTCCGCGCGGCGCGTCTCCAGCGCCTGTTTGCGGCTGGTTAGATCCATGTTTCCGCCCTCCATTTGCTATGTGCCAACAGGGTAGCCCCACTGGCTGGCGGCGGCCTTGACCTTGCTCAAACAGGCGGTGCGCAATCTGCTGGTGCCCTTTTCCCGGCCTACAAACCCCTTGGCCTTCGACACCTCCGCCTCTCAATTCCTCTGGCCTGAACCGAGGCGGCTTGCTAGACAGCCCGGCAAGACAAAGCAGACTTGAGGAGTTTCGGGGATGATCCGGATTGCTGTATGTGCGCTGATGCTGCTGGGGCTGGCAGCCTGCGAGACCGCCAAGGGCGCGGGGCGCGATATTTCCAAGGCCGGCCAGGCGATCAGCGGCGCAGCACAGGACGTGCAGGACGCGCTGTAAGGTTTACTGGTTCCGAGAGACACGCCCGGTCTTTGCACCGGGCGTTTTCTTTTGCGGGGTTATTCAATCCCCAGCAGTCTCTTCGCCTCGGCCAGAATGGCAACCGAGGACGCATGATCGCCGCCGTCATGCAAGCTTTGCCCCTCGGCGCGCAACTCCTGGACTGTGGCCAGATCCGCGTCGCTGAGGCTGGTTCCCGCCACAATCGCGGCGTCAATCTTGGCCATATCTGCCGGACACTGTCCGGCGAGCGCCGGGGACGCCAGCAGGCACAGAACTGCTGCCAAGGTGGAGAGTTTCGCTGTTTTGGGTGTCATGAGGCCATCCTCCGCAAGTTTGCCTGAAACGTCAGACTGGGCTGAGGATAGCAGTTTTGCCGCAGGGTTTCAGCCGGGGCAGCGGCGAGAGGGGGGAACCGGCGGAGCTTGGCGCATGGGGTTCGGCGGGTTTTGGCCGGAGTGATCAGAGGCGCCCCCTCGGCAGCGCGCAGGATTGCCCGCCCAACGGTTCGATGCAGGCGGCCGCGAGGACGCGATAACTGGACCTGTCGGACCTGTGCGCCCGTCAGATCCGCCGCGGAGATTTTGAGACTTTCGTTCAAGTCACCGCAGCGGCCAAAGGCCTGCACGCGGCGCTGTAGCTATTCCGCGATCACCCGAAAACCACCTGCCAAAAATGGCATTTGCTGCACCGCGGGGTCGATCATATGGCTTTGCACCAGCCGCCGTACCGTCTCAGCCACATCGCGCGGCACACGGTCGGCCCAGTCGGCAGCGGTGAACAGGGAAATGGTCCGCGACATCTCGCCAAAGGGCAACGGGAAGGCGTCGATCTGGTCATGGAAACGCGCAGCCCGCATATAGCCCAGCGGCGTGGTGACAGCCCAGCCGATCCGCCGCGCCACCATCGCCATCAGCGCCAGATGCGAGCCGACTTCAAACCGGTCCTCGAACTCCAGCTTCTGACGTACCAGCAGCCCTTCGATCTGCTGCGAGATCAGCTGCTCGCGGGCGTAGCGCAGGAAAGGCAGCTCGCGAAGCTGCTCTGCGGCCTGCGCCGCATCGGATACCGCGCCGCGCGGCGCCACCAGAATGAAGGGATCGCGCACCAGCGGGTATTCCACCAGCCCTTCATGCAGGCCGCCGGCGGTGGCGGCCACGGCAATATGCAGCTCCCGCGCCTCCATCGCCCGCACAATGTCATGGCTGGAGGCGGTGATCATCTTGAAGCGGCACTGGGTCAGGCTGTCGGCCAGGATGGTGGCCAGCCGCGGCGTCAGATCATTGTCGAAATCATCGATCAGCCCGATCGACAGCGCCTGCAGATGGGTGAGATCCATCACCGTCAGCTCGCTCTGCGCCAGCCGCAGCTCACTCAGAACTGCCTCAGTTCGTGCCAGAAAACTGCGGCCCGCAGCCGTCAGCACCATCGGGCGGCGGCCATGGTCGATCAGCTCGCTGTCCAGCGCCTTTTCCAGGTTGCGCATCTGTTGGCTGACGGCGGGCTGGCTCAGCCCGGTTATCTCTGCGGCCTGCGCCACTGACCCGGTCTTGGCCAAAGCCTCAAACACTTCCAGCCCGCGTAAGGAAACACCTTTGATCAACATGCAATCGCTCCAATACCTTAGGCCGTTCTTTGCGGTTTGAGGATGCGCGGGTCAAGTGTGGCAATCCTGCGGGTTTTCCCCCTTGCGAAAATGCCGCAGAGCAGATGCATTGTTTGCCAGCAGAGGCGCTGGCAGCGCATTACCCCCCGGACGGACAAAACCGCCAGGCCATCGCGCGATTGTCATCCAGCCAACCCAAAAAGGCGCCCCGCAGGGACGCCCTCCATCACCATGACACTGGGTCGGTGCTGGGCCGGTGGCTCAGCCGCAGCTGCGCGTCGCGTGATCGCCAAACGCCTTGTAGCGCTCCCACAGGCGTTCGTCGCTGTGGTTGCTGGACTGGCGCACCACCTGTGCCTGATGCGGATCGGCAAACCATTTGGAGACGGTTTTCCGCTCTGACCGTGTCAGGCTGCGGTTGGCAACTTTCTGAATGCAGTTGCACAAGGACGGCGAGGCCGCAGAGCGGTCCGACTGGCGGCAGGCGCGTTCAATGGCGCCGGCCTCGGCCTCTGGTGGCGCCATCAGGCCCAGGGTTCCTGCGCATAGCGCGGCGGTCAGGAGAAATTTCATCCGGCTCGAGCCCCATTTTTTTGAAAAGCGGGTCTGATGCCCGCGGAACTGGGGGCAGTATGGCGCAAGCCGGCGCGCGATTCAATCTTGGCATACGAGGCCTTTACAGAGACGGGCAGGCAGAGGCTAGAACGCTGGATTGCCCGCCCCAACCTCTGCCGGTTTCAGGCCTGGTTCGGCCCGCGCATCGCACGCACGGCCTGGCGCACGGCTTTCCAGTCCGCGGCCTCACTGTCCTTGCCGGCCTCTGCGCAGACTCGCATCTTCTGCGCCGCCTCCGCTTCGGCCTTGCCGCCATGCGCGGCATAAAGCGCACGGGCATATTCACTTGCTTTGATGGCATCCATGCGGGTTGTCCTCCTTTGCTTGTGTCACCCACCAGAGGGTCGCGCGTCTCGCGGAATGAAAGCAGTATAGCGCATTTTGGCGCGGCCTGCAGGGAGTGGGGAGAATTTGAGATGTTTGGGAGGCGCGGGAAAGGCAGTAGAGCTTATTCCGATGCCATGCTGTGCCGCGATACGCGGAGTACGTATGTCTTTTGTCATCCGCTGCCGCCCAACCGTTGTTGGTGATTTCTGAGCGGAGCCCGTTAGGGCCTCGTCTCGGAAATCTGCCACGTGGCGAACGCGGATGGGGGCGAGGCAATGCCATTCGACATCAGTGGTGCGGCCCGCAGGCGTAGCCGAGGACACGGTGCTGTCTAATGGGGTTGCCCGAGGGGGAAGGCGGCGTCTTCCCCCTGATGCAGCGAAGCGGCGTTCGGCTTGTCCGAACCCCAAGCTGCCGGGACTGGATCCGGATCCGGCGGATCCGGCCGCATACCCTTAATGCGCTGAACGAGATGAAGGAGTCTGCTTCGCTCGACCCCGAACTATGCTGATGTCATCGAATTTGGCAGCAAAATGAAAAGGGTGAGGAATGGAGCAGAGACTATTTGTTGGCTTGGACGTTCACAAACGCAACGTCTCAGTTGGATTGGCCGAAGATGGGCGCACTGGCGAGGTGCGCTTTCTTGGGGACATTGAAAACACACCGGTCGCCGTGGAAAGCCTGATGCGACGATTGTCAGAACGCGGTCGTGCGCTGGATTTTTGCTATGAAGCTGGACCCTGTGGTTACGGTATCTATCGGCAACTCACAGGGGCGGGGCATGAATGCAGCGTCGTCGCCCCGACCAAGATCGCGGTGGCGCCTGGGGACAAGGTCAAAACGGATCGGCGGGATGCACAGCGATTGGCCGTCTTGCATCGGGCGGGCGAACTGACGCCGGTATGGGTTCCAGACGGCCGACATGAAGCCATGCGTGATCTGATCCGGGCGAGAATGGACGCTGTGCGACAGGTGACAACAGCCCGCCATCAGCTTTCTTCGTTTCTGTTGCGGCACGGCCGGACCTATCCTCCCAATCGCAAACCCTGGACAAAAATCCATAGCCGGTGGCTTGGGACCCAGAGCTTTGACGAACCGGCGCAGCAAATTGTGTTCCAGGACTATGTCCAAACGGTTTGGACCGCTGTTGAACGGCGCGACAACATGGTCAAGCGGATCGAAGAATTGGTGCCAGACTGGTCGCTCGGAGAGTTTGTCTATGCGCTCCGCTGCTTTCGAGGGCTCGACTTGGTCTCTGGGGCGACGCTTGCGGCCACCATCGGCGATATCAGTCGGTTCGACAAACCTCGCCAGTTGATGAACTATCTCGGGCTCACGCCGTCTGAATACTCGAGCGGCGGCACCATCCGCCGGGGCGGCATCACCAAAACCGGGAACCGTGAAGCTCGCAGGATGCTGATCGAGGCGGCCTGGTCCTATCGCTTCCCGGCGAAAGTTGCCCAGCACAAGGCGCGTGTTCTCGAAACCCAGCCAAAATGCGTGCGCGATCTGGCCTGGAAAACACAAGAACGGCTGTGCAAGCGATACCGATCGCTTCAGGCCCGAGGAAAGAAATCGACCGTCATTGTTGCCGCCATCGCGCGCGAACTCGCCGGGTTCGTTTGGGCCCTGGGGCAAGAGATGCAGCCCAGCTCCGGCTAGGGCTGCGGGTCAGGCCGGGTGAAACCTGCGGTTAAGGCAACTCTCGCTTCGCCCTTTGGGCAGGATCTGCCGACGCCCGCGAGGGAGTAAAGAGAAAGGCCTGCGACGTAGCACGTTCATGCGGTTCCGATCCGCGAATGCAAGACTGATAGACCGTCGCCATCCGAATGGCTCACCCAGCCTGACCCACCCAATCCTATGGCAGACATCACTCCATCGACAAGATGGAGCAATTACCCCTGCGCCTCCCCTGTTGACAAAAGACATGCAA
>NZ_JBNAFX010000046.1:0-22923 GCF_049800895.1 Leisingera sp. S232
GGCAAGCCGGTCTTGCGTCGCAAGCTCAAGCGCGACGAAGTCGAGCCGTTCTTCAAAGAACTGCCCTGTTTTCAGATCGGCCTGGAAGCCTGTCCGGGCAGTCACTACTGGGCTCGGACACTTCGGCGCCACGGTCATGAGGTAAGATTGTTGCCCGCGCAATATGTCCGGCCCTATGTGAAGACGAACAAGAACGATGTGGCGGATGCAGAGGCCATTTGCGAGGCAATGACCAGGCCCACGATGCGCTTCGTTCCGATCAAGGAGGAAGACCAACAGGAGATCCTGGTGCTGCACCGGGTTCGCGAGATGCTCATGCGCCAGCGGACCCAGCTGATCAACGGGATCCGCGGTCATCTCACGGAGTTCGGCATTGTCGGACCGCAGCGGGCGCACCGGGGGCAGCTCCTGGTCGATGTCATTCGTGATGAGAACGACGGCCGCTTGCCGGGGGCTGCGCGGCAAGTATTGCTCTATTTGGTGGAGCAACTCGAGCAGGTTGCTAAGAAGCTCGAGGCGATCGACAAGGAGCTCGTCCTTCTTGCCCGTGAGAACGAGATCTGCCGCAGGCTCATGACAATCCCGGGCGTAGGGGGTGTCATTGCGACGGCAATGGTTGCCGCGACGCGAGACCCATCTGACGTCAAGTCGGGCCGACATTTTGCTGCCTGGCTCGGTCTGGTTCCCCGGCAGCATTCGACCGGCGGTGTAGAGCGCATGGGCGGGATCAGCAAACGTGGCAACGGGTATTTGCGCCGCCTGCTGATCCACGGCAGCCGGTCGATCATGCGTTGGCGCAGCAAGACCTGGGTTTGGCTCGCCAAACTACGAGCCAGGCGCCCTGCCAATGTAGCGACGGTCGCCTTTGCCAACAAGACGGCCCGCGTGATCTGGGCGATGATGAAGTTTGGCGGTGTCTAGGGCACTCCGATGCGCCAAGCGGTTTGATGATGAGACAATACGAGGATTGCTGACGGCTGTCGGCAAGCCACCGCAGATGCGAGGGACTTTCTGAACGAGATGGCACGACCGGGCGGACCGGGGTCGGCTGAACCCGTTGGGCGCATCGAGCTCCGAGCTCGCGCTGCGTGATTGGGGCCCGACTCGCGGATTAACCATCAAGGTCGGCGGTGCGGGGCGCATCGCCATGACAGGCTGGATAGATGACCGCAGTCCCGGTGCGTGACTGAGAACAGAAAAACCTTGCAAGAGCGGGGGCATCCATAGATGCGCCCAGCAATAGGCAAGCTGTACGTCCTGGGCCGGCCGTTTCAGCAGTCGGTTGTAGCCTGCATAGCCATCGACCTGCAGGATGCCATCAAAACCATCCAGGATTTTCTCAGCATATTGGCCAGAACGCCCCGGCGCATAGGTGAAGGCCACACCGGGTGGGTCGCCACCGCCCCATGGCCTATCCTCACGCGCCAAGGCCCAAAAGTAGCCCATCTTCGTTCTGCGCCTCCCGGGGTCGAGCACCGGCGCGGTGGTCTCAGTCATGAAGAGCTTGGTCGACCGTTTCAGGTTTGCTAACAGCGCGTCATAGACAGGCATGAGCTCAAAAGCGGCCCGGCCAACCCAGGTGGCCAGCGTCGCTTGCCGGAAGGGCCAACCATGACCTCCATCCGGCAAAACGCCTCCATATGATGTTCTATATGGCCTCCCAAAGCCGCCTCCATTGCCAAAATACTCACGGCAAGGGACTCGCAGATCAGGCAACCATCAGGAAGGTGCGGTCAAAGCAGCGCGGCGACAGGGCAAAGGCAAACCGTTTGTTTCCGATCAGATCATGATCAGCGAACGCCCCGCCGAAGCAGAAGACCGCGCTGTGCCGGGTCACTGGGAAGGCGATCTGATCCTCGGCCTGAAGAGCTCGGCGATCGGCACTCTGGTGGAACGCAAAACACGATTCACGCTCCTGCTGCATCTGCCCCCGATGCCCGGCCATGGTGCAGGTCCGCGCAAAAAAGAACGGTCCCGCGCTTGCGGGTCACGGTGCTGAGGCTGTTCGAGATGCCATTACCAAATCAATTCAGAGCCTTCCAAGCCACTTGTGCAAATCACTCACATGGGACCAGGGTGCTCAGATGGCACAACATGCGAAGCTGAAGACAGATAGGGGCATCCAGGTGTTCTTCTGTGATCCTCAAAGCCCGTGGCAGCGGGGGAGCAACGAGAACACCAATGGCCTATTGCGTCAGTACTTTCCCAAGGGCACGGATCTCAGTGTACATGATGAGAATACCCTCGATGCCGTCGCATACACCCTGAACAATCGGCCTCGAAAAACGCTCGGATGCAAAACGCCCGCAGAGGTGTTGGAAGAAGTCCTATCATAAAGTATCAATCAATCGTTGCGACGACCGCTTGAATCCGCCCAATATGCTGGGAGTGAATACCGTGCATTGCTGCGTTCTGCTAAGATCGTTCAATCCATGAGCCGGACAGGCCAGTGTCTCGACAACGCGCCAATGGAGAGTTTCTTTGCTTCGCTGAAAAAAGAGCTCGTACATCAATCGCAGTTCAAAACGCGCGCCTAGGCAAAAACCGCGATCTTCGAGTACATTGAAATCTTCCACAATCGGCAGAGGCGACATTCGGCCATCGGTTACCAAACACCAGCGCGAACGTACGAAAACATGACTTGGAATGTGAACTCACGGTGAAGTGCAGTTCCTGATATGTAGTTTTATTCCAATCGGTTCTGGATTTCCATCAGCTTGGTTTCGAAGACCTCCGTAGGCGTTTGATACCCAAGACACTTGCGCGGCGTGGAATTGAGGCGGTGGCAAATCGACCTCAAATATCGATTTGTCAGCGCCGTCGGGTCGGTCGATCTAGGCAGATACTTCCGCAACCTGTTGTTCGTGTTCTCGACGGTGCCTTTCTGGTACGGCGCTTGCGGGTCACAGAACCAGGCATCTGCTCCGATCCCGGCCTTCAGATGCTTCCAGGCCGAGAACTCGGTGCCACGATCGAAGGTGATCGACTGGCGCGCACCGGCGGGCAGGGGAGCGAGACCCTGGATCAGTGCTTCCATGATCGGCTTGGACTGGCGGTCTTCGTTGCGCATGACAACTGCGTATCGGCTGACACGCTCGACCAGGGATGTCACGTTGACCTTCCCATGCTCCTTGCGGAACATCATCAGATCGCATTCCCAATGGCCGAACTCGGTGCGTTCCGAGATGCGCTCAGGCCTGTGAGACAGGCTTTGTGTGTCGAAGATATGCGTTCGGTTATGTCTGCGGTAGCCACGCGGCCTGCGACGTCGGCGGTGTTCGGGAAGGTGCCGGTAGAATTGCTCCTCGCGACCGTCCTTGGAGTACGCAAACCGATAAATCGTCTCACGGCTCACGCGGATCGGGTGGCGTTCCAGACGCATCCGGCCTGCGATCTGTTCAGGCGACCAGCCAGCCTTCAGCCGATCTTCGATGGCGGCTTTCAGTTCCGGGTGCACGATCATCTTGCGATGTATGGCACGGCGATGCTCATATTTGTCCTGAGCGGCAACGGCGTGATAGCCGGTGAGCTCTGGGATCTCTGTATCCGTGTATCGGTTGCGTTTAAGGTCTCGGTAGATCGTCGAGGGGTCGCGGCCCAATCTATCAGCGATCTCAGCTATCGGCATTTTGGCCTCAAGCCACTTTGCAAGCTTGCGACGTTCATCCAACCTTAGGTGGCAGTAGTGGCTTCCCATTCAATAGCCTCCATGGAAACATCTGTTTTGATACAGAATTTGCACTTCGGATGTGGATCCACCGAAAAGCGCCGCGTAGGGTCAATAATCAAACTGTCCGGAAACAGGGGCGAACTCCACAACACGCCAGATGTCTGGACCGAACACTTAAAGCTTCAGACCTGGATCGTTTGACCACCGTCTAAAGTGACAGGCGGCGTGATTGTCTGGGCAGGGTTGCTGCCTCTCCTTCAGACAGCCGGGAGGACAAAAGCTTTTGCAAGATCTCTTCGGGCATGGCCATCGCGTGTGGTTGGGGGTGCTGGCACACGTGCAATTCCATGAACTCGCCTACACTGGCCAAGGCAGTGCCGTCGAACATCTGCATGTGCAGATGAAACCGTTTGTGGTCGCATCCGATGATCCGAGTTTCGACCCGGATGCGGGTGCCTTCCTTGACCTCGCGGAGGAAGAATTTGTGATCCTCCAGCAGATAAATGGTGCAGCCGGTGCGTTTGCGGTAGGCCGCATCAAATCCGACCTCATCCTGAAAGGCATCAACCGCCAGGCTGAAGACAAGCCCATAATAGCTGTCCCGCATGTGGCCGTTGTAATCGATCCACTCGGGCAGGACATTTGTTTCAAAGCTGAAGACCATTTTCACCCCTTCTGTGCTGGCTGTGCCAGGCCATAGAACCGCGCAGCTGTTGTGCCGAAAACCATGGCATGCTGCTCTGGTGGGACAAGCGCGCGGTAGGCCTTGGCAAGCGCAGTGTAATCCGAAGACAGGCTGTCGACGGGGAAGTTGGAACCGAACATGCAGCGATCAGGGCCGAATTGGCGCAGGCAGGTTTCGACCAGCGGGCGGATGCTGTCCTGGGTCCAGCCATGGTCGAACATGCCCAGGCCGGACAGTTTGCAGGTGACGTTCGGCAGCGCAGACAGATGTCGCAGCGCCTGCGTCCAGGCGGCGATGCCCGCCGGGCTCCTGTCATGCGGCGATCCTGCGTGGCACAGGGCCACCTGTGTTTCCGGCGCCTGGGCCAGCACCGTAGCGGTTTTTGCCATCAGTTCGGGGAGCAATTGCAGATCAAAGGACAGGCCGCGCCGTCCCAGCTCGCGCAGTCCGTCCAGAAACCGGGGATCATCCAGCAGCGTATTGGTGCCGGTCAAAGCGTCCTCGCCCGGCGCCCGGCCGACGATCTGGCGGGTGCCGCGCACCGTGGACAGGCTTTGGAACCGGTCCAGTTGCGCGTCCCGGTCCGGTGCAGTCAGATCGCAGAACACCACCTGCGCCATCACCCAGTCCGGATTGGCACGGGCTATGCTGTCGACCCACTGTGCCTCCTGCCAGCCGTCGGCTGCCCCAACCTGGATATGCACCGAAGCCCCGGCGCCCAGGGCTGCGGCATCCTTGCGGAATTCCTCGATCAGGTAATTCCGCTGGATTGGTGTCGGGTCGCCAAAGAACCGCCCGGCGCCGACTTCCATCAGCCAGGGGTAATGCACCGCCTGCAGGTCCCAGAGATGGTGATGCGCGTCGACGATCATGGCTGTTCAATCCCCGTTGTCCGTCCCAGAATATCCACGCCCTGCTGATGCCAGAAGTGCAGCAGGTCGATAAAAATCCAGTTTTCCGCCAGCTTGTCTTCGTGCCGCCGGTAGATGTCGATCACCCGGAACTCGCCGGTTTTGCCGGTGGCGGGCATCCCCATGAAGCCGCCGGTATGGCGGGCGGTGAAGTTCGGCCAGCCGAAAAAACCGCCATAGTGTCCTTCTGCCATACGACACAGGTGACCGGTCTTGGACCGCTCGGTGAAGGCGGCCCGGAACGGTCCAGAGTGCTGCTTTGCATAGCGTTCGATCGTATAGGTGGCACCGATGCCAGAGGGCCCCCACCAGATCATATCGTCATGCCAGGTGCGGGCCAGCTCCTCTTCCAGCGCCATTTTGCTGTCCCATTGCCCCAGATCGGCAATCATGGCTTCGATGGCTGCCAGGGTTTTGGTGCCTTCTTCCTCCGGCTGCGCGGCAAACAGCAGACCGTCATGTGTCATCGGTCCCGGCTGCACCAGCTGTGCGCCGGTCTCGACCGGGAAGGGCTGCAGTCCGGCTTGCAGCATCAGATGTGGGATGTCGAAATACATCGCGGTTTCGGTGATCCTGCTACCTTCGACCCGGTGAAAGGCGCAGTAACGCAAGAACGCCATTTTTCGGGTCGGGCGGATACCCAGCCAGGGCCCGTCATGCAGCCCCATCAGATGCCCCATCGAGCAGACCCAAACACCGCCCGGATCATCATATCGGTTCTGCCCGGCAAAAAACACATCAATCCGGCGCTGCAAGCGGGTCAGGTTCTGCCGCAGCGGCACCCAGAATTGCGCGCCAACGTCCTCAGCGCCGCGAATTTCGCCAAAGGGGTGAAAGCCGCGCCACAGCAGATCCGGGCTGCAATGCTGCGCCATAACAGTTGGCACCTCGGCTACCGCTGCCTGATCCAGAGCGTGGTAGAAGTTGCGGACCACCTGCTTTTCGGCTTGAAAGCCCATTGCAAAATTCCTTTCTATTCAACGATTTCCCGGCTGTGTGTGCCGAAGTGAATCATCGCCTTTCCAGCAATATTGCATACGTATGCAAAAATGTCTTGCCAGATTTCGTGCCACAGGAATACACTTTTGCAAACGTATGCAAATAGTGATTCTCCTGGGGAGGGAGCAGCGGAATGGCCGAGATTCAGTTACGCAATGTAGGCAAGCGCTGGGGCAGCTTCGTGGGGGTTGAAAACTTTGACCTGACGATTGCTGACAAGGAGTTCCTGGTGCTGCTTGGCCCTTCGGGTTGCGGCAAGACCACCACCATGCGGATGATCGCAGGGTTGGAGGATGTCACTGACGGCGAGATCCGGATCGACGGTGAGGTGGTCAATGATCTCGACCCCAAGGACCGCGATGTGGCGATGGTGTTCCAGTCCTACGCGCTTTATCCCAACATGAATGTCTACGAGAACATCCGCTTTCCGCTGAAGGTGCGCGGCATTGACCCGGCCACCCATGATGAACGCGTCATGCAGGCCGCCGACCGGGTAGAGCTGCGTGACTTCCTGCATCGCAAGCCTGCCGAGCTGTCGGGCGGCCAGCGTCAGCGTGTGGCTCTGGCCCGGGCCATCGTGCGTAAGCCCAAGGTTTTCCTGATGGATGAGCCGCTCAGCAACCTTGATGCCAAGCTGCGGGTCTCTACCCGCGCCCAGATTAAGAACCTCAGCCATGACCTGCAGGCCACCACCATCTATGTGACTCATGACCAGATCGAGGCGATGACGCTGGCTGACCGGGTTGTGGTGATGAAGAAAGGCGTGGTCCAGCAGGTCGGCGCTCCGACTGAAATCTACGACCGCCCCGCCAACACCTTTGTTGCCAGCTTCATCGGCTCTCCGGCGATGAACCTGATGGACGGCGAGGTCGCCGGTGGCGTGTTCCGTGCCGAGAACGTCGAGATTGGTGGGCTGTCCGTAACAGATGGCCCCCTGACGCTGGGTTTTCGTGCCGAAGACGCGGGCCTGGCAGCCGGCGGCAGCGGCCAGATCAACGCCCCGATCTACACGCTTGAACTGCTGGGTGATGCCACCATGATCTCGGTCCGCGTCGGCGGTGCCCTGGTCTCTGTCAAGGCGGACAAAAGCTTCCGGGCCGAGATTGGCGATATGGTTTCGCTCTCGGTGCCCAGGGAAATCTGCCACCTCTTCCAGGCTGGGAGCGGTGCGCGGCTGGAGAACTGATCCAGCGCAACGCCATCCTGCATGCAGAGAAGGCACACCGGGCCAAACCCTTTTTTGTGGCCCGAAACAGGGAGGAAACTATGTCGATCAAGAGCAAATTCATTCTAAGCGCTGCGGCTGTGTTCTTGGGCACAACCGCCTACGCGGGCTGCGGTCTTAGCGGCGGCAACGTCAGCATTCTCGGCAATGAATTCGCCGCCATTCAGGCGGTTGCCGAAGGCGCCAAGCAATGTGCTGGCGATGGCGTGACGGTGGAAAGCAACCTGAACAAGGACTACCGCGAGCTGCAGGTGGCTGCGCTGACCGCCAATCCGGCGCAATACACGGCGGTCACCACAACCAACGCAGCCATTGTACCGCTGCTGAACAGCGACCTGATCCGCCCACTGGATGAGCTGATCGCCAAACACGGTCAGCATCTCAGCAAAAGCCAGATGATCACCGTTGACGGCAAGGTCATGGCCGTTGCCTTTATGGCCAACGCCCAGCACCTGTTCATCCGCGAAGACATCCTGAAGGCAGCCGGTGTCAAAGCTCCGCAGACCTATGAAGAGGTGATTGCGGCAGGCAAGGCGATCAAAGACGCAGGCCTGTTGCAGTACCCCTTTGCCACCACCAGCAAAACCGGCTGGGATCTGGCGCAGGAGTTTGTGAACATGTACCTCGGCCACGGCGGCAGCTTCTTTAAACCGGGCACCGCTGAGCCGAATGTCAACAACGAGACCGGTGTTGCAGCGCTGAACACGCTGAAGGAGCTGGTGGCGCTGTCCAACCCCGACTACCTGACTTTCGATTCCAATGCGGTCCAGGCTTCCTGGGAAGCAGGTGAGGTGGCGATGGCCCATCTGTGGGGGTCGCGTGGCACTGGCATTCTGGACGACGAAGGCTCCACTGCAGAGATCGTCGGCAACACGGCTCTCATCGCCTCGCCGACCGTCGGTGGCGGCAGCACCCCGGCGTCTACGCTGTGGTGGGACGGATTTGTCATTGCCAGCAATGTCAGCGACGAAGATGCCGAGGCAAGCTTTGTTGCGATGGTGAACGGCATCAGCCCCGAGGTCGTGAAGGCCAATAACGACGCTGCCGTCTGGCTGGTCAAAGGCTATGAACCCTCGCCGGCCTCTGCAGGGGTTTCGGCCACGGCAACTGGTGGCACCAAGCCCTATCCGATGATCCCTTTCATGGGCCTGATGCACACCGCGCTGGGGGCTGAACTGACCGAGTTCCTGCAAGGTTCTGAATCTGCGGAACAGGCTCTGGCCGATGCTGAGGCGTCCTATGTCGCCGCAGCCAAAGAAAAAGGCTTCCTGAACTAAGGAAACCGCTCATGCAGGCGGAGCCGGGGATGCCGGCTCTGCCTCAGCCACCCGACTAGGGGACATTCCGAGATGCGCCATAAAACGTTCTTCTGGTTCATTCTGCCCAGCCTGGCAGCGATGATCCTCTTCATTGCGCTGCCGCTGGTATCGGTTGTGATACAGTCGCTCCACATCGAACATGAGCAGGTGATCGTGACCACCGAAAACTGCGGCCCGTTCGGCTGCACCGAGGAAAGCTCTGTCGATACCGAGGCCACTGCCGCATTGCGTGCTGAACAGCCACTGGGCCGCTTTGCCGGTCTCACCACTTATTTCGACCGCGGCCATCTGGCCACCGCCGAGGTTGCCGAGGCCTGGCGCAGCCGGGACGGTCTGGGCGGGTTCTTCTCCGCACTCTATAACTTACCGTTCTACAAGGCGCTGGCCTTCACGCTGACCTACACCTTCCTGGTGACGCCGCTGGTGATCGTGCTGGGGCTGATGATTGCTCTTGGTGTCAACCGGCTGACGCCAGTGCTGAAGGGGCCAACCATATTTGTTTCCCTGCTGCCGATGATCATCACGCCGCTGATCGGGTCGCTGATCCTGTTCTGGATGATCGACGCGCAAGGGGTGATTGGCAAAACTCTGCAGTGGCTGTTTGACGACCCGGATCTGTCGCTGAAGGCATCGCCGGTGCTGACCTGGATCACACTGATGGTCTATGGCGTCTGGAGCTCGGCTCCGTTTGCCTTCGTGGTCTTTTATGCCGGCCTTCAAACCGTGAACTCGGATTCGATCGAGGCGGCGATGATCGACGGCGCCACCCGCTGGCAGCGCATCCGCTATGTGGTGATCCCGCATCTGACACCGCTGGTGGTGTTTATCTCGCTGATCCAGCTGATGGATAACTTCCGGGTGTTCGAGCCGATTGTCGGCTTCTCTGCCCAGGCCAATGCGACGTCGCTGTCCTATATCATCTTTGCTGATATGCGCAGCGACATCACCCGTTTCAATTCAGCCGCAGCGACATCGGTGCTGACTGTCATCGGCGTGGCGATCCTGCTTTCTCCGGTACTTGTCCGCACTTGGCGCGACTTCAAAGGAAAGGCTGCCTGATGTCCAGCATTGCAAACCGCTCCTCCCGCTCTGTCATCATCTTTTCGTCGGCATTTGTCCTCCTGTGGGTGGTGATTGCGTCTTTCCCCTTCATCTGGACCCTCTGGGGCTCGTTCAAGGTGCAGGCTGACTTCTTTTCCAAGGCCGACTGGCGCAACGCGCTGTGGGGCACCCGGACGATGATCGAGGCCGGCGGCACCTTCACCGGCGCCGGGTATGAAGGCGCCTGGATCCAGGAAGAGTTCTGGCGGGCCGCGATCAATACGATGATCGTCGTCTTCTTCACTGTGGTCATCTCGCTGACCTTCGGCACGCTGGGCGGGTATGCACTGGCGCGCTCGGGCCACAACTACGCCTTCTGGCTCTTGATGATCGCCCTGGTGTTCCGTGCCATGCCGCATATCACGCTGGTCTCCGGCTATCTGCTGCCCTTCTTCGAGTGGAACCTCTGGGGGCATCTGCCCACCTCGATCATCGTGCTGGTGGCAATCAACCAGCCTTTCACCCTGTGGATGCTGCACTCCTTCTTTTTGAACATCCCCAAGGATCTGGACGAAAGCGCCAAGGTTGACGGTTGTACCCAGTTCCAGGCTTTCCGCCATGTGATCATTCCGGTGATGTGGCCCGGCGTCATCACCACCGGCCTGTTTTCCTTCCTGCTGGCCTACAACGATTTTGCTGTCACCGCGATGCTGCTGAGCGAGGAAAACCGTACCATGGTTCCTGCCATTGCGGGCTTCCTCGGCTCCACCCTGGAAGAAGGCAACGTGATGTTCGCGGTTGCCGCCGTGGTTTCTGCCACCGCCCCGCTGTTCGTGCTGGTGATGTTCTTCCAGCGCCAGATCGTCAGCGGCCTGACCGCAGGCGCGGTGAAAGGGTGATGAGCGCTTCCGCCCGCTGTAACGCGGTCGGGCGCCACCCGGCGCTCAACCGTATGCCCCGAGACTTTCTGCATGTCCTTTCAGTTTCTGCAAACCGCCGAAACCTGACACGCATTTACCAAGGATAAGACACATGAAGGGCTCCCGCCCCGAACAGGCCGTGCTGACCAAAGACACGGACATGAGCAAGACCGAAGACACTCGCCGCGTTATCGAAGGCATGGTCGACGGTCTGAATGATCACCGCATCAACGACATCGGAGAATTCTTTTCCGAAGGCTTCCGCTGGCTGGGCAACCAGGGCTGTGGCACGAAAACTGGGCTGAAGGAATTCCAGGACAACTGGCAGCGCCCGTTCCAGGCGGCGTTTTCAGACAAAGTCTGCATCGACGAGGCCCGCCTTTACATGGGGGAATGGGCCGCCGCCTTTGGTCGTCAGGAAGCCACCCACTCGGGCACGTTCCTGGGTATTGAGGCCACCGGCAAACGGGTCGAGATCCGCTACATGGACTTTTGGAAAGTTGTCGACGGCAAGATCGTCGACAACTGGGTAAATGTGGACTTTGCCCATGTCGCGGCCCAGCTGGGTGTCGATGTGTTCAACGGCGAAGGCTGGGAAGCTTATGACCGCGGAGACAAGACGGCTCCCAGCCCGGACAAGTGAACTATTGCCGGACGGTGCCACGTGTCGTCCGGCCCCTCCAGATTGAGGATACCCCATGACCATTGAATATCTGAAACGCGGCAAACCAGAGGCCGACCGGGCCGTGGACGACGCCAAGACCCGCACCGTGGTGGAAGCCACGCTGAAGGACATCGACACCCGCGGCGACGCGGCGGTGCGCGCGCTTTCCGAGAAGTTCGACAACTACTCCCCCACCTCCTTCCGTCTCAGCCAGCAGGAGATCGACGCTTTGATCGCCCAGCTGAGCGACCGCGAGCTGGCGGACATCAAATTCGCCCAGGCGCAGGTGCGCAATTTTGCCCAGGCACAACGCGACTCGATGCTGGACATCGAGGTCGAGACCCTGCCTGGCGTGCTCCTGGGCCACAAGAACATCCCGGTTCAATCCGTGGGCTGCTATGTGCCCGGCGGTAAATTCCCGATGGTGGCCTCGGCCCATATGTCGGTTGCAACCGCCTCGGTGGCCGGCGTGCCGCGCATCATCGCCTGCACCCCGCCTTTCAACGGCAAACCGAACCCGGCTGTCATTGCCGCCATGCATCTGGGCGGTGCCCATGAAATCTATGTGATGGGCGGCATTCAGGCGATCGGCGCGATGGCAATCGGCACCGAAACCATCGACCCCGTTCATATGCTGGTCGGCCCCGGCAATGCCTTTGTGGCCGAGGCCAAACGCCAGCTGTTCGGCCGTGTCGGCATCGACCTTTTTGCTGGTCCGACCGAGACCATGGTCATTGCAGATGAAACCGCCGCCGATGCGGAACTATGCGCAACCGACCTGCTGGGCCAGGCTGAGCACGGCTACAACAGCCCCTGTGTGCTGCTGACCAACTCCCGCAAGCTGGCTGAAGAAACCCTGTCCGAGGTGGACCGCCTTTTGGGTGTGCTGCCGACGGCCGGCACTGCCAAGGTTTCCTGGGAGGAATATGGCGAGGTCATCGTCTGCGACACCTATGACGAGATGCTGCAGGTGGCGGATGATATCGCCTCGGAGCATGTTCAGGTGATGACCGACCGCGACGATTGGTTCCTGGAGAACATGACCTGCTATGGTGCGTTGTTCCTGGGTGCCCGCACCAACGTCTCCAACGGGGACAAGGTGATTGGCACCAATCACACGCTGCCGACCAAGAAGGCGGGGCGCTATACTGGCGGGCTGTGGGTCGGAAAATATCTGAAAACCCATAGCTATCAGAAGGTCCTGACCGATGAGGCGGCAACTCTGATTGGCGAATACGGTTCGCGGCTGTGCATGCTGGAAGGGTTTGTCGGCCATGCCGAGCAGTGCAACGTCCGGGTGCGCCGCTATGGTGGCATCAATGTGCCTTACGGAGAGGCGGCAGCTTACCGCGAGGCCGGCGAATAGACGCAAAGAGGGCTTTGGGGGCTCTGCCCCCAGGCCTGCGGCCTTCCCCCGGGAGTATTTGGAACCAGAAAGAAGCGGGATGCAGTCAGCGAAGGCAACGGACGTACATAGCGGCAACAAGGCGTGCCTGGCGTCGCTGCGGGCGGTGATGCGCGATTTCGCTGCGGCCCCTGTGCGTGCAGCTTTGGACGCTGTTTTTGCGGCGGATGCAGCTGTCCATCTTTGCCATCCGCTTGGGGATCTGACTGGTCCGGCTGCGCTGTATGACACTGCCTATGCGCCGCTTGCAGCGGCCTGGCCAGATCTGGAGCGGCGCGACTGTATTGTTATGGCGGGCCGCGACGAACATGGTTTCGACTGGGTCGGCTGCGGCGGCTATTATACTGGAACGTTTCTGACACCCTGGCTGGATATCCCGCCGACGGGCCATCAGGTGGCGATGCGGTTTCATGAGTTCTATCGCTTTGAAGAGGGAAAAGTCGTTGAGGTGCAGGCGCTCTGGGATATTCCGGAAGTGATGATGCAGGCCAAAGCCTGGCCGATGGCGCCTTCGCTGGGGCGCGAGTGGCAGGTGCCCGGCCCTGCTGCTCAGGACGGGTTGCGGACCGGTGCCTGGGACGCGGCCCAAAGTACTGCCAGCTGCAATTTGGTTCTGGAGATGCTGGAGCATCTGCAGCGCTATCCCGGTCAGGGCGGGCCGGCTGTGATGCAGATGGAGCGGTTCTGGCACCCGCGGATGAACTGGTACGGGCCTGCGGGCATTGGCACGGCCCGGGGCATTGCCGGGTTTCGCAACTGGCATCAGATCCCGTTTCTGAATGCGATGCCGGACCGGGGGCAGAATGCTTGCGATCTTACCTTCCATTTCTTTGGTGACGGTCCTTATGCTGCGGTCACCGGCTGGCCCAACATGCGCCAGACCCTCAGCCACGACGGCTGGCTGGGGATTGCGGCTGCAGGCAAACAGATCGAACTTCGGTCGCTCGACTTCTGGCGGCTGGAGAACGGGCTGATCCGCGAGAACTGGGTGCTGGTGGATCTTCTGGATGTCTATCGGCAGCTGGGCGTTGACGTCCTGGCCCGGCTGCGCGAGTTCAACAAGGCCCGCAACATGGGTCCTATAGCAATACCGGATGGAATGACCTGATGCCCAAGCTGCCTCGCACCCCTTCTTTTGATCTGACTGGACTGACCGCTTTGGTCACCGGCGCCTCCTCTGGCATCGGTCAGGGCTGTGCCGCAGCATTGGCGCAGGCTGGCGCGCATGTTGTTTGCGCCGCACGGGGGGCGCAGCGGTTGCAGGAGTCTGTTGAAGCGTTGAAATCCGAAGGGGGATCAGCAGAGGCCCTGGTGCTGGATCAGGCCGATCTCGCGGCGTTGCGGTCAGTGCTGGAAACCCGCGCATTTGACGTGGTGGTGAACTCGGCAGGTCTGGCGCGCCATGGCCCTGCCGCAGAAACACAGCCCGAAGACTTCGACGCGGTGATGGGCGTCAATCTGCGCTCGGCCTATTTCCTGTCGGCCTGGGCGGCGCAGGCGATGATCAGCGCAGGAAAGCGCGGTTCGATCATCCATATCTCCAGCCAGATGGGCCATGTCGGGGGCATCGACCGGGCGGTCTACTGCGCCTCCAAACACGGACTGGAGGGCATGGTCAAATCCATGGCCATCGAGTGGGGCAAATCGGGGGTGCGGATCAACACCGTTTGTCCGACCTTCATCAGGACGCCGCTCACTGAACAGACCTTTGCCAACCCGGAGCGCGCAGCCTGGATCATGGGCAAGATCAAGCTGGACCGCATCGGCGAGGTCGAAGACATCATGGGGGCGGTGCTCTATCTGGCCTCGCCTGCCTCGGGCATGGTCACTGGCACCTCGATGCTGATCGACGGCGGATGGACGGCGGATTGATGGCAGAGAAGGTCACCTCTCTTCAGGTCGCGGAACGCGCGGGCGTCAGCCAGTCGGCTGTGTCACGCGTGTTCACCCCCGGCGCGTCGGTCAGTAAAAAGACCACCGACAAAGTCAGGAAAGCGGCCGCTGAGCTGGGCTATCGCCCCAATGTTCTGGCCCGCGCCATGGTGTCGGGGCGTTCGCGCATCATTGGGCTGGTAGTGGCCTATCTGGAAAACCAGTTCTATCCCGAAGCCATTGAGAAGCTGTCGAACGCGCTGCAGGAACATGGCTATCATGTGCTGGTCTTTCTGGCCTCGCAAACTTCCGGCAATGTCGAGGATGTCATGGAGGAAATCCTGGACTATCAGGTAGATGGCATCGTCACCGCCTCTGTCGCCATGTCCTCTGATATCGCGCGGCGCTGCCAGGACGCGGGCGTGCCGATGGTGCTGTTCAACCGGTCCCAGGATATCGCGGGTATTACCTCTGTCACGTCAGACAACTATGCCGGCGGGCGCAAGGCAGCGGAGTTCCTGCTGGCAGGCGGCCATCAGCGGATCGGCTATATCGCCGGCTGGGAGGGGGCCTCGACCCAGCGTGACCGCGAGGCCGGATTTCTGGCAGCCCTTCACGATGCGGGCGCGGATTTGCATTGCCGCGAAAATGGCGAGTTTCACACCGAGACCGCCCGCGAAGCCGCCCGCAAGATGTTTTCCCGGCCTGCTCAGAAGCGCCCCGATGCTGTCTTTGTTGCCAATGACCACATGGCGCTGGCAGTCATGGATGTGATCCGCTTTGAACTTGGCCTGTCCGTGCCCGGCAATGTCTCTGTCATCGGTTATGATGATGTGCCGCCTGCTGGTTGGCCTGCCTATAATCTCACGACTGTGCGCCAGCGTGCCAATCTGATGGTCGATGAAACCGTTGCTGCGCTGATGGAGCACATCGCCACTCCCGAAACCGCCAACCCAAGACGGGTTGCGATAGACGGGCCGCTGATCGTGCGCGGCTCGGCGCGCATACCCAAAGGATGGACCTCATGAAGGGTTTTGACCCGAAATTCCGCGACTTCCCCGATTACATCATCGGGATCACCCATGAAATCTGGGAAAGCCGCGGCTTTGCCACTTTGCATGACTACTACGCGCCCCAAATCGTGGTGCGCATGCCCGGATCAGTTTCTACTGGCAATCAGGGGGTGATCGCGGCCACCATGGCGACCCTGTCGGAGTTTCCGGACCGTACCCTGTTGGGGGAGGACGTGATCTGGTCCGGCAGCCCGGAAGCGGGGATGCTGTCCAGCCACCGCATTCTGTCGACCGCAACCCATCTGGGCGACGGTGCCTTTGGCAAGGCCACCGGCAAGCCGCTGGTCTACCGGATTCTGGCAGATTGCCACGCGCGCAACAATGCCATCGACGATGAATGGCTGATCCGCGACAACGGCGCCGTGGTGCGGCAGATGGGCTGGGATCCGGTGGCGTTCTCCCGCGATCAGATCGCCCGTGAAGGCGGCCCAGAGGCTTGCATCAAACCGCTGACACCTGACAATGATCTGGAGGGCCCCTACAAAGGGCGCGGCAACGATAATCCATGGGGACAGCGTCACGCCGACCTGCTGACCCGGATCATGAATGCCGACATGACCGCTATCAAATCCGAATACGACCGGGCAGTGCAATCTGAGTATCCCGGCGGCGCCACCGGCCACAGTTTCGACCCTGTGGAACGTTTCTGGATGGGACTGCGGGCCTCGCTGCCTTCGGCCAAGTTTACAATCCACCACCAGATCGGCCGCGATGATCCCAACATGCCGCCGCGCTCTGCGCTTCGCTGGAGCCTGCACGGCACGCATGACGGCTGGGGCAGCCTGGGCGCACCTTCGGGCGCTGATCTATATGTGCTGGGCATCAGCCACGCCGAATGGGGCGCGCTGGTTGGTGGCGATATCAAGCTGCGTCGTGAATGGACATTGTTTGACGAAACCGCAGTACAAAAGCAGATCCTGCTGCACACGGGCGCGCTTTAGATGATTACGTTCGGCGCATATCTGCTGGATAACCGGCAGTCCACTTGCCGCTATCACCGGCACCGTGCCTCGCTGCGCGCACGCCGGCTGAACCTGCGGCCGCCGGGATAAATGAGGGTCTCTCCTACACCTCTTTTATCCCGGCACACCAAGGAAAACCCATGAGCACCATTCAGTCCCGCATCGTTCGCTACGGCGAATTGAAACCCTGCAAAACTGCCTTCATCGACGCCCATACTCCGGGCTCGGACCAAAAAGAAAACTTCACCATCATTGGCGGCGGCGTCTCGGAATCCCCGGATCAGCATGTCCACATCACTGACAACATCGGCTTCAACATCGGTGCGGCAGGCCAGCCGCCGAAGTGCCGAAACTCGCTGCATTCCCATACCACGGCTGAGGTGTTTTTCGTCGCCAAGGGGCGCTGGCGGTTTTTCTGGGGTTTGCACGGCACCGCTGGCGAATTCATCGCCGAAGAGGGCGACATCTTCAACATCCCCACTGGTATCTTCCGCGGCTTTGAAAACGTCGGCCAGGACTACGGCATGATCATGGCGGTCCTGGGCGGCGATGATGCCGGCGGCGGCGTCACCTGGGCCCCACAGGTGATCGAAGATGCGCAGGCCCACGGCCTGATGCTGGGCAACAACGGCGTGCTTTATGACAGCAAGAAAGGCCAGGAACTGCCGCACAACGTGCAACCGATGCCAGTGCTGACCCAAGAGCAGCTGCAAGCCTACCCCGAGGTGCCGGTGGAAGATGTCATTGGCAAATATGTCGCCCGCTACTGGGACCTGATGGCGCTGGCGGCTGGTAAACCGGCTGTGGTTATCGGCGAGAACGGCCTGATCAAGGACAAGCCGGGTTTCGAGGTCGACTTTCTGGCCCGCGGTTCTGCCGTGGCGGATCAGGTCAGGGCGGATAAGCCGGTGGTGCTGATGCCCGCCAGCGGCCATTGGCGCATTACTATCAACGATGTCGAAACCACCCTGTCCAACGGCGACACAGCGCTGGTCCTGCCCGGTGAAAGCTACAGCGCCGCGCCGTCGATGACCGGGCAGGCTGGCCTTTACCGCATCACCGCAACAGACGACCCGGCCGGCGCCACTTGGCAGGGCTGATTGCAAATTCCCCCTGTGCGGCGCCGTCCGTTGCACAGGGGGGCTACAGGGGGTCCACAGGGGGGGTATGGATGCCAGCCCCTGAAAATCAGGGAGATTGAATGATGGTCAAGACAACCCATGTCGGGTCGCTGCCCCGGACACAACAGGTCGTGGACTACATATTTGCACGCGAACGGGGCGTGCCGTTTGACCAGTCTGAATTCGACGCCTGCATGGCCGCCGCCGTCTCTGAAACGGTCCGCAAGCAGGTCTCCGCCGGGGTGGATATCGTCAGCGATGGCGAAACGTCCAAGATCTCCTATGCCACTTACGTCAAGGACCGCTACACCGGCTTTTCCGGCGACAGCCCGCGCAATGCGCCAGCTGATCTGAAGATGTTCCCGGGCTTTCTGCAGCGGCTTGCGGATGACGGCGGCACGCCGCAATACGCCCGTCCCATGTGTACTGGCGAAGTGCGCTCAAAAGGCCAGGATGAGCTGGAAAAGGACATTGCCAATCTCAAAGCTGCCATGGCGGAACACGGCGCCGAACGTGGCTTTATGAATGCGGCGTCGCCCGGGGTTATCTCTTTGTTTTTGCAAAACGATTACTATCCCACCCGAGAGGCGTATCTGGCCGCGCTGGCCGATGCGATGAAGGCAGAATATGAAACCATCGTGGCTGCGGGGCTGGATTTGCAGCTCGACTGCCCCGATCTGGCCTTGTCGCGGCATATGTTGTTCAATGATCTGACAGATGCCGAGTTTGTCAAAATCGCTGATATGCATGTGGAGGCCCTGAACCACGCTTTGCAGAACGTGCCGACCGAGCGGGTCCGGGTGCATATCTGCTGGGGTAACTACGAAGGTCCGCATTGCTGCGATATTCCGATGGACACAGTGTTCACCACTTTGATGAACACCAAGTCGCGCTATGTTCTGTTTGAAACCTCCAATCCGCGCCATGCCCATGAATGGACCGTGTTCCGAGACCGCAAGGCGGAAATCCCGGAGGATAAGGTGCTGGTCCCCGGTGTTGTGGACACCACCACCAATTTTGTCGAACACCCCGAACTGGTCGCGCAGCGAATTGATAAGTTTTCACAAATCGTTGGATCTGATCGCGTGATCGCGGGGTCGGATTGCGGCTTTGGCACCTTTGCAGGCTTTGGCGCGGTCGATCCGGAAATCGCCTATGCCAAGCTCGCGGCTCTGTCTGAAGGGGCGCAGCTGTCCAAATGACACCGCTTGTCCTGATCCCCGGCATGATGTGCGATGCGCGGCTGTTCAGCCCGCAGATCGCCGCCCTGTCCGGTCAGCGTGACTTGTTTCTGGCCTCGCTGGCGCACCATGGCAGCATCGAGGCCATGGCCCAGGCAATATTGCAGACAGCCCCGCAGCGCTTTGCGCTGTGCGGCTTGTCGATGGGCGGGATCGTGGCGATGGAAATCCTGCGTCAGGCACCGCAGCGGGTCGACCGGATCGCGCTGCTGGATACCAATCCGCTGGCTGAGCGGGAAGAGGTCAAACAGCGCCGCCTGCCGCAAATGCAGGCGGTGCGCGCAGGCCGCCTAGCCGAGGTCATGCGAGACGAGATGAAGCCGAATTATCTGGCGCCCGGCCCGCAACGGCAGGATGTGCTGGATCTTTGCATGGAGATGGCACTGGGGCTGGGGACGCAGGTGTTTCTGTCCCAGTCCCGCGCCCTGATGGACCGGCCGGATCAGACCGCAACCTTGGCGCAGGCCAGTCTGCCTGCGCTGGTGCTCTGTGGTCGCCAGGATGTTCTGTGCCCCCTTGAACGGCATGAACTGATGGCCGAGCTCATTTCCAGCTGCCGTCTTGAAGTGATTGAAGACGCGGGCCATTTGCCCACGCTGGAACAACCTATAGAAACCACAGCGGCGCTGGTCCGCTGGCTGGAGGCCTAATGGAAAACACTCTTCTGGATCTGCTGAAGTCGGTTGACACCCCCACTGTCTGCAACGCAATCGAAGTCGCCCAGGGCAAGCGCGGGTTTGCCAATTTCACCCGCGGCACCATGCTGTGCTCTGCGCCGGAAGCTGGCGCAATCGTGGGTTACGCCCGCACAGCCAAAATTGCGGCCGTCAACCCGCCCTCAGAACCGCCCGAGGTGATCCGTGAACGGCGCATGGCCTACTACAAGCACATGTCTGAGGGTCCGCGCCCGGGCGTGGCGGTGGTGGAAGACCTGGACTACCCAGACTGCATCGGCGCCTATTGGGGGGAGATCAACACCACGGTACACAAGGGGTTCGGTCTTTCCGGAGCGCTGACCAACGGCGTCATGCGCGATCTGGGCGACCTGCCGCAAGGGTTCCCCGTAGTTGCCGGTTCAATCGGTCCCAGCCATGGTTTCGTGCATGTGTGTGAAGTCGGCACTCCGGTCTCTGTCTTCGGGATGGCGGTGAATGACGGCGAACTCATCCATGCGGACCGCCACGGCGCGCTCGTCATTCCAGCGGATATTGTGCCGATGTTGGAACGTGCCATCCGGAAACTCCTGGAAACCGAAAAACTGGTCCTGGAACCTGCGCGGCGCGACGGTTTCGACTTTGCCAGTTTCGAGAAAGCCTGGGCCGCTTTTGAAAAGGCACGAACCTGAAGTCGGGGCAGGGTGGGCTCAGCTCTATGGCGTAAAACCACGGTCTAAGGCGAGGCTTCGGTTCCGGTGGTTTGCGTGCGCCACGATGCGGTCAAGCGCGGTGGTAAACTGGCCATCGTCTAGGGTGAGGGCAACCCGCACCCAGTCGCGCAGGCCGTCGCCAAAAGCAGAGCCGGGCATGACGGACACGCCGTGCTCCAACAGGTCCCAGGCGTAGGTGTCGCCGTCCATGCCGGTGGCTGCGACATTCACGAGTGCAAACATGCCTGCGTCGGGGCGGTGCACGGTCAGACCGGTCTCATCGTGCAGACGCTGCACCATCAGGTCTGCGCGGGCAGAATAGCGGGCGGCCATTCCGGCAGCGACAGAGGAGCCCGCCCGCACCGCCTCTTCGGTCATGTCGGCAATAAAGGGCTGGTTGCCGAACAGCATGGTTTCAGAGACCGGCAGCAGTGCGGTGCAAAAGTCCGCAGGCCCGACGCACCAGCCGCTGCGAAAGCCCGGCGCGGCATGGGATTTAGAAATCGAGGAGACCGCGATCACCCGGTCTGCCAGGGCCGGATCTGAAAGCGGGGAGACAAACTTTGCGCCGTCGAACACCAGATGCTCATAAACTTCATCAGAGATGATCCAAAGATCATGTTTGATGGCGAGTTCGCCGATTTTCTGCAGGTCTTGGGCGGTCAGGATGGCGCCGGTCGGGTTGTGCGGAGTGGTGAGCAGGATGGCGCGGCTGCGGGGGGTGATGCGCTTTGCGACATCGGCAGCCTGCATGCGAAAGCCTGCCTCAGGGCGCAGCAGAACCGGTACGGGGTCTGCGCCGGAGGCCCGGATCACCCCCTCGTAGGTGGCATACATCGGATCTCCTACCAGCACCTCGGTGCCTGCCTCGGCCACGCCCTGCAGGACCGCATAAAGCGAGGTCTGGGTGCCGGGAAAACACAGGATGTTTTCCGCAGCGAATGCGCGGCCCCGGCTGGCGGTGTAAGAGTCAGCCAAAGCTGCACATAGACCGGCCTCGCCGCGACCATTGGAATAGCCGGTGCGGCCCGACCGCAGAGCCTGCGCTGCTGCATCCAGCAGTTCCTGCGGGGCGGGAACATCCGGTTCGCCAATGGTCATTTCGACAAGGTCGGCACCGTCCGTCGCCATTTGGCGCGCTTTCAGGTGCACCGCCCATTTGCCGCCACCCAATCCGGCCAGGCGTTTGGTGATTGCTGTCAGCCTCATGTCTTGTCAGCCTCCTGCGATAAGTTCAGGCCAGTAATGGTGGCAACGGATTTCCGTCCGGTTTCAGTCGGTTACCCGGGCATGAAAGGGGGCGATCAGCGCGCTGTCTTCGCGCCTGTGGGCTTCATCTGAGGGTCGTTTCGCACTTTGTTCCAAAAGCACGTCAGTTCCCCCTTTGCGGGCTGAAACAAGTATACAAGTGAATAATTTATGAGGACATGGCTAGGTGTTCAGTCCCGGCATCTGGTGGATCGGATCGATGATGAAACGATCTGGCTCTGAAGTCCAGATTTTGCAGATGTATTCGTAGGGCGTGAGGCCGCTGAGAGTTTTGAGTCTGCGGGCAAAGTTGTAGGCAGCCATGAAGTCGCCGAGATGTGTTCGTAACTGATCGTGGCTTTCGTAGTGGTATCGCTTCACTGTCGCCTCTTTGATCGTGCGGTTCATCCGCTCGACTTGGCCATTGGTCCACGGATGGTTCGGTTTGGTCAGGCGATGCTCGATCCCGTTGGCCTCACAGATCATGTCGAAGCGCATCTGCCGGGAGTATACTCTGTTCCGGTTTCGTGGCTGTTCGGCGAACTGGATACCGTTATCGGTCAGGATCGTATGGATGCGATAAGGGACCGCCTTGAGCAAATGTTCGAGGAATTCCCAGGCGGTCTTGCGATCTGCCTTGTCGACGAGGTGGGTGACTGCAAACTTGCTGGTCCGGTCAATGCCAACGAAAAGATACAGCTTGCCCTCCGCAGTCTGCACCTCGGCAATATCGATATGAAAAAAGCCGATGGGGTAGCGCTTGAACCTCTGCCGCTTAGGCTTGTCGCCCCCGACATCCGGCAAGCGCGAGATGCCATGCCGCTGAAGGCACCGATGCAGCGCTGACCGCGTCAGATGCGGGATCGAGGGCTGGAGCGCATAGAGGCAATCATCCAACGGCAGTAGCGTATGCCGCCGAAATGCGACGATCATGGCCTCCTCGGCTTGACTGAGAATGGTTGAGCGAGGCTCTTTCGGCCCTGTTTTGCGATCCTCAACGGTCTCGCGCTTTCGCCACTTGGCAACAGTCTTCGGGTTGATCCCGAGTTCCTTGCTCAGCGCCGCGATCGAAGCTTGCGATCGCTGTATTGCTGCTCTGACAGCGTGCGTGGTCGTGGCGCTCCCGTGACGAACTTGTCCCATAGTGCTTCCTTCCATTCCAAAGAACAGATCGCACCATCAAACCATGGGATCAAACACC
>NZ_JBNAFX010000047.1:0-22047 GCF_049800895.1 Leisingera sp. S232
CGAGATACTGCGCGCTTCGCAACGCTTCGGCAGGGCGCTGTGGAAACGATGGAGTGGTTATCACATCCGAAGTCGCGTGGAGGCCAAAATGCTATGCCTCAAGGCATTCGGCGAACGCATCATGGCGAGGGACCCAGACAGACAAACCGCCGAAATCCACATCCGCATCGCTCTCATGAACCGATTCTCGGCCCTCGGCACCGCCGAGATCGTGTGTGATGGATGAATCCGCCGCGGAAAGGGGAAGCTCGTCCTCAAAACGAGTTGCGCAACAACGCCCTTGTCTAGCCAAAGGCAGGGCTCCCTTGCAAGGAGAGGATCCTAGCTCTCAAAGATTGACATGTACAGAATTTTGTGCATATATATACATCACACAAAGCGAGGCCCCCATGGATGTTATCACTTATACTGATGCACGCGCATCTCTGAAGGACGTTATGGATCGTGTTATCCACGATAACGTTGACGTTGTCGTAACCCGCAAAAAGCGCGAGGCTGTCGTGATGATGTCCTTGGATGAATATAACGCCATTCAGGAAACTCTTCACCTGCAGCGCAGCCCAGAGAATGCGCGCCGCCTTCAATCCTCCATCGCGCAGCTAGACGCGGGCAACGGAACTGAGCGCGACATCGATCTGTGAAGCTGATTTTCTCTGATAATGCCTGGGATGACTACCTGTGGTGGCAGTCTCCAGGCAATGAAAAGGGGCTCGTCCGTGTGAACGATCTTCTCAAGGCGGCGAGAAGGATGTCTTTTAAGGGTATTGGCAAGCCTGAGCCTCTCAAAGGCGATTTGAGTGGCTGGTGGTCCCGCCGGATCACCGCTGAACACAGATTCGTCTATCGTGTCAGCGGTACAGGTGATGGACAGAGCCTGGAGATTGCCCAGCTGCGTTATCACTACTGATCCCTGGGGTCTCTTCGCTATATGCTCAGAACCAAGCAGGTATATGCTTCATGGCTTTTGCCTTAACTGTTTGCCTGGCCTTCCACCGCGAGACACAGACGAGGTGTCGAAAGAGGATTTGAGCTTAGCGCAAGAGAATGACCAGCTTCGACGTGAGAACCGTATTCTCAAGGACTTGCAAGGATCAGCACACAGTCTGTGGGACTGTTTACCCACAGCAAGAGGGAGATCCTAAAAATGGCAACGCAGTTCTTCACGAGCCCAAAGCCATGAGGTTTAGGTTCATCGAGGAACACCGCGACAGCTTTCCCACCCAGCGGCTGTGTGACGTCATGGATGTCAGCCCCCGAGGTTGCGAGCTTTCCGCAACCGTCCCGCCAGCCGCAGGCAGCGGTCTGATCTTGCCACTTTGGCCTACATCAAAGAACAGTCTCGTCTCAGCCTGGGCAGCTATGGCAGGCCCCGGATGACAGAAGAGCTGAAAGAGAGCGGCCTGGATGTCGGACACCGCCGCGTTGGCCGCCCCTCTCGGTAGAATGCTTTGCATTCGCCTGCCGGGCAATGGATGCGCCAGAACGGCATATCCATTGTCAGAATCCGCAAACACAAGGTGACAACCGACAGCGGTCACAAGTTCAATATTGCCCCAAACCTATTGACTCGGGACTTCGCAGCGGAGAAACCAAACCAAAAATGGGCCGGTGACATCAGCTATGTTTGGACCCGTGAAGGTTGGCTGTACCTCCCTGTGATCCTGGATCTGCATTCTAGACGGGTGATCGCCTGTGCGGTGAGCAATCGCATGAAACGCGATCTCGCAATCCGGGCTTTGAATGCAGCCATAGCCTTCCGTGCGCCTCCGAGAGGCTGCATCCATCACACGGATCGCGGCAGCCAATACTGTTCTCACGATTATCAGAAACTCCTGCGCCAGCACGGCCTCAAAGTGTCCCCCTATCATGCATGTAAACATGCACTGCCGGGGCAGTGGATGAGCGGAAAAGGCAATTGTTATGACAATGCCGCCGTCGAGAGCTTCTTCAAATCCCCCTCTCGGGACATTGCTACGCAATGCCCTGCCAGGCAGTGATCAAGGCGGAACTGATCTGGCGGCGATCATGGGAAACGCGGCGGCAGGCTGAGATAGCGATCTTCGAATACATCAACGGCTTCTACTATCCGCGACGCCGCCACTCAGCATTGGGCTGGAAAAGCCCTGTCGCCTTCGAACGGAAAGTCGCCTAAGCGAGCACTTGGGGCGACACGAAAGCGGGACAGGTCCAAAACGCTTTTGCCTGCCACGAAACGAAACCTACGGGAACAATCGGCTCGATCTTCACTGAAGCTGCAGACATCACCGGTAGACCGATGCAGTTCGGTCTATGCACCGCGCGTCAGGCGTAGTCATGGCGGAAGTTCTGTTCATTTCCTTGACGAATGATCTAAGATAGCCCGCAACCGCTAAGACCTCTTACACGAGAAAATGCTTTAGCCAAAGATAACCGGCAGGAATTCGCGTCGGGGAGCGATGCAGGCCAGCTGATTGCGCATATTGTCCGGAAGTCGAACAAGGGTTGCAATCAGCTTTAATCCAAGCCTGCCGAAAATCACCCTGGTCTATGGAGACGAATCCAGGTCGCTTTTGTTTCCTGGTATTTTTCAATCGACTGCAAGGCCCGGTCGTGGCCGCCGAACCCGGATTCACCAAATCCTCCGAAGGGTGTCGTGATGTTCCCTTCATTGTAGCAATTCACGCAGACTGTTCCGGCCCGGATTGCGCGCGCCATATCATGAGCTCGGGTGAGATCTGCGGTCCAGACCGCTGACGACAGACCATAAAGTGTGTCATTCGCCAGCCTCACGGCCTCTTCCTGGCTATCAAAGGCGATAACAGACAGGACCGGCCCGAAGATCTCCTCCTGAGCGATCGCCATGGAGTTGGAGACGTTGCTGAAGACTGTCGGAGTGACAAAATTCCCGCCGGTCTCTTCGCGCGCGCGCGTGCCTCCTGCCACCAGGTCGGCGCCTTCGGATTTACCCCGGCCAATATAACTCATGATCTTGTCAAGCTGATCTGTGTCGACGATCGCGCCCATGCGGGTCTCTTCCAGAAGCGGATCAGCGGGCACGTAGGCATCACATGTTTTTTGCAGTTTTTCGACCAGTTCATCACGGATGGACCGCTCCACCAGCAGGCGGGAGCCAGCGGAGCACACTTCACCCTGATTGTAGAATATGCCAACTGCAGCGGTTTCTGCCGCGACATCGAGGTCATAACAATCGGCAAAGATGATGTTCGGACTCTTGCCACCGCATTCCAGGCTGACGGATTTGAGATTAGATTTGGCAGAATATTCGAGGAAGTAGCGCCCGACCTGTCCGGATCCGGTAAAGGCAACGGCGTCGATGTCCATGTGCATACCGATCGCTCGGCCGGTGGTTTCCCCCATGCCCGGCACGACCTGGAAGACGCCAGGGGGAAGTCCCGCCTCCAGCGCGATCTTCGCGAGAAGAAGCGAGGAGAGCGATGATTGCTCTGCCGGTTTTAGAATGAAGCAGTTGCCTGCCGCAAGCGCGGGACCGAACTTCCAAGCGGCCATCAGTAGCGGATAGTTCCAGGGCACAACGGCGGCAACGATGCCCATCGGTTCCTTGGTGATCATCCCCAGAACATCGTGGCCCGTGGGCGCAATCTGGTCATAGATCTTGTCGATGGCTTCAGCGCACCAGCTCACCGTTTCCACCACATTGGGCAGATCGATGTTCAAACTGTCACCAATCGGCTTGCCCATATCGAGCGTTTCCAGAAGCGCCAGATCTTCTTTGTTCTTTTCGATCAAGCTGGCAAAGTTCAAAAGCACTTGCTTGCGGTTTTTCGGATCCATGCGGGACCAGACGCCGCTTTCAAAAGTCTTGCGTGCGAAAGCGACTGCACGGTCGACATCTTCTGCCTGGCAATGCACGACATCGGCTAGTTTTTGCCCTGTTGACGGGTTCAGGGTCGCAAAGACATTGCCGCTCGACGACGGGCTGAAGGTGTCTCCGATCAAGGCCCTGGTTTCCAGTTTCAATGCGTCAGCGCGCTGTTTCCAGTTCCGGGCTGCGGGTGTTGACGTCATGGGTTTATACCTCTCTGGACAAAATGGGGCTGACAGGGAACGTGGGATGCTGCCATTCACAGTGGCAAAGGGCACAGATCGCCCAAATCCTCTGAAGTTCCCCGATACTTTGTTGAGTTTCCGCGCAATTCCTGCGACTTTTGATCAAAGCCAAACTTCGTGCAGCACACAGGTTTCCCGGTGCCGCTCCCGTGCAAGAAAGATAAAATCAAATGGCAAAAGCGGAAAAAGCCGACAAGGCTTCTGTGAACTTCACAGTCTATTCCGAGCTTCGCAAATCGCTGATGCTTGGTAAAATCGAACCTGGAGCGTCTCTCCGCATTCAAGAACTTGCAGAGCAATTTGGAACCAGTCACATGCCAGTGCGCGAAGCATTGCGCCGACTGGTTTCCGAACAGGCTCTCACGGTTCTGTCGAACCGTTCTGTAGCGGTGCCGCCACTGACGAACGAACGGTACGAGGACATCCTGCGCACGAGGATCACTCTTGAAGGAGCAACGGTCGCCTGGGCCTGCGACACCATCAACAACCTTGAAATTGCCGAGCTTGAACGGCTCGACCTGGAAATAGAAGCCGCGCGCGAAGCCGGAGACAAAAGCGCATTTCTTGAGAGACACTTGCAATTCCATTTCCTGATCTACCGATGTGCACGCAGCAACGCTGTACTGCCGCTGATTGAAAGCCTTTGGCTGCAAATCGGCCCCTATCATCACCACATGTTCGAGGCCGACCATTACAAGTTGAGAACACGCCATCACCGCGAACTGGTTGCTGCCCTGCATAAACGGGACAAAGCAGCAGCGACAAAGGCGCTTCAGGACGATTTGATGATGTTCGCCGCCGATATACGGCCCCGCCTTTCCAAGGTTCTTGAAAGCTGAAGAGACGGAGCCGTTAGGATTACTTGGTGCCAAAGCCTCCGCCGCCGGAGGATTCCATTTTCAGGCGGTCCCCTTTTTTCAGCGACATGTTCGACTTGCCGGGCAATTCCCTGTCAGGTTCATTTTCCCGGCACAGCGTCGCCCGGAACGGAGCGCCGCTTTCCCCGCCGCAAAGCCCATAGGGTGCAACGACGCGACGTTCGAACATTGTCGTCAATACCATGTCATCGCCCAATGTCAGGTATTCGCGTACGATTCCATCGCCGCCTTTGTGTTTTCCGGCCCCGCCGGATCCTTTGCGCAGGCGATGCTGCAGAACACGCAAGGGATACTCGGCCTCGATCACTTCAACCGGCGTATTTGAGGTGTTCACCATGTGAACCCTGACAGCGGGGCAGCCATCACGGTCGGTGCGGGCGCCTTCGCCGCCGCCATGCACCTCATATAGCGTGGAATAGCGGCCCTTGGCGTCGACACCCCCAAAGATAAACAGTCCTGCCGTGGTCGGCCCGCCTGCTGTCAGACGCGTGGGCACCGCACCTTCCAAAGCGCGGAAAATCGCGTCCGCCACACGCTGGGAGGTCTCATGGTTGCCGCCAACAATTGGCACCATCGGTCCGGGATCGATCAGCGACCCAGGGCGGGTTTTGAAGGTCAAGGGGCGGTAGCAGCCACCGTTCGGCTGAATCTCAGGCCCGGCAACGGCTTTGATTGCATACATCATTGCCGCTGCTGCCATAAGCGGCGTGGTGTTGAGCACACTGTTGATCTTGTCATCGGTTTCCGTGAAATCGAAGTCAGCCGTATCGCCCTTGACGGTGATGGTCACACGCACAGCCGCAGGCGCGTCGTCCGGCCCGCCCTCGTCTACGAAGTCTTCGCCTTTGTAGACCCCGTCCGGCAGTCCCAGGAGAGCCTGGCGCATTTGCGCTTCGGACAAGTCGTGCAGCTGTTCCAGCGCCTGCTGGAACACATCTACACCATACTCCTCGCAGATCTCCAGCACCCGCTGCTCAGCCGAGCGGGTGGCCGACATCTGGGCAAAGATATCACCTTCCGTCAGATGCTGCCCGCGGACATTCGAGGTAACCACCGCAATCTTTTCCCTGTCGGGGCCGTCGGCATGGAACAGGCGCAGCGGCGGCAGGCGCAACCCTTCTTGAATGCTGTCGGTTGCTGCCGTGTAATAGCTGCCCGGCCAGGCGCCGCCAACGTCGGCCCAATGCGCCAGGCTGATCGAAAACGCGACCAGCTTATCTTTTGCAAAAATCGGGCGGATCGCCTTCACATCCGGCAAGTGGTTTCCACCGCATTCCGGGTGGTTAGTGAACCAGACGTCGCCGGCCCGCAACTGCTCCTTGGGAATCCAGTTCAAGAACTGTTTCACTGTAAAGCTCATGGTGC
Source organism: Leisingera sp. S232 (assembly GCF_049800895.1). Lineage (NCBI taxonomy): Bacteria > Pseudomonadati > Pseudomonadota > Alphaproteobacteria > Rhodobacterales > Roseobacteraceae > Leisingera > Leisingera sp. S232. The sequence continues at coordinate 6,312 of NZ_JBNAFX010000047.1, forward strand.
CGATATGAGCGGGAATGTCCTTGCCCTGCGAAATCAGATCGCCTTTGTGATCGGTCAACGCCGAGGACAGGTCGCCGGCCTCACGCAGCACCGGCGAACGAGCGGCCCGCATCACGGTCAGCGACATTTCTTCTGCGGCAGCGGACAATCCGTGGCGGATCACTTCAATGGTAAATGGATCAACGGTCATGGTCATGGTCCTTCATCAGCAGGTCACCAGCGGCATTGGCGGTGACGCTCCAATTTGGCGGCACCACTACGGTTGAGGAGGCATCCTCGAGAATGGCGGGGCCATAGATCTGCCTGCCTGCGGCACAAGTCGCACGGTCATAACGCGGAGTGGAAACCGGCGCTTCGGCGTCGAACCAGACATCGCCGGTGCTGATCAGGGTCGGCCCGTCGTTTGGCTCTCCGGGGGCGACCGTCGCACTGACCCCGCTCGGCAGGACACCCACTGTGCGGAGGCTGACGATTTCGAAGGATTCATCGGTGGCAAAACCATAAAGCTGGTCGTGGTTCTTGCGGAAAGACTCTCCGGTCATGCTTATGTCATGGGGCAGAGTGATCCGTGTTGCGACTTCGGAGCTTTGGCCGACATAGCGTACCAGCGCGGTATGCTCGACTTGGATTGCGCCTTCGGAAATGCCCTCATCAAGGAAGGGTTTCAGAACCGCAGTGCGTGCTTCTGCCAGATGCGCAGCAAAGCTGGCTTCATTCCATGTGTCCGATTCAGAACGGATTGTACGCTGATCAGTGTAAGAAGTATCCGCGACCACACAGCCCAGTGCGGAAAACACGCTGGAGGCGCGCGGCACGACCACGTCGCAGATGCCATACATCCGCGCCAGCCCTGCAGCATAAAGCGGTGCTGCGCCGCCAAAGGCGACCAGGGCACAATTGCGGCCATCGACGCCGCGCTCGACCGTAACCCTGCGCAGCGCGCGCGACATCACCGCATTGGCAACTTTGGCAGTGCCAAGGGCAAATTCCGCGATCCCCATGCCCAATTTTTCCGCCATGGGCGTAATCGTCTTGATTGCCGCGTCGCGGTCAAGCGTCATCCGGCCGCCCAGTTTTTTGTCGAGGTTCATATACCCGAGAACCACACTGATATCTGTGATTGTCGCTTGCGTGCCGCCATTGCCATAGGCGGCCGGGCCCGGGTTGGCCCCTGCGCTGTCGGGACCGATGGTCAGGCCGCCGGTATCAACGCGCACGATTGAGCCGCCACCTGCTCCGATCGATTCCACTGCCACCATTGGCATCCGGATCGGCCGTCCGGCGATTTTCTTGTCAACGGAGATATCCGCTTCGCCGTCTTGTACCAGGCAGACATCTGTGGTGGTGCCACCCATATCAAACGTCAGCAAGCTGTTGTGGCCAAAGCCGCCCCCCAGGCGCGCGGTGGCGGCCACCCCAGCGGCAGGGCCTGACATCGCCATCACCAGCGGGCGGTTCCGCACCGCATCCGGCGTTGCCATGCCGCCCGCGGAATGGAACAAGCGCAGCTTGCCCTTGATCAGTGGTTCATTTTCCAGTGTGCCGAGATAGTTGACAGCAATCGGAGTGACGGCTGCATCCAGCAAGGTTACTGCCGTCCGCTCATACTCGCGTGCTTCGGGATTGATCTGGTGAGACAGGGAAACATGCAGACCTGCATCTGCCAGAGCCTGCCCCAACTGACGTTCATGCGTGCCATTTGCATAGCTGTGCAGCAGTGAGACCGCGACACTGTCGATGCCGAGCGATTTGGCCTGCGCCACGACACGGGAAATTTCTTCAGCGCTCAGCGGTTTCAGCACGTCGCCGGTATAGGCCATACGTTCAGCTACCGGGATGCGCCGTTCTGATGGGGCAAGCGGCGGCAGTTTGGGCGGCACGTCCAGATGGTACAGCTCGGCCCGGGACAAACGCGCAATTTCGATAGAGTCCTCGAACCCGTCTGTTGCAAGCAAAGCGACAGGCGCCATGGTCCCTTCGATGATCGCGTTTGTCACGCGCGTCGTGCCATGCACAATGACATCAATGTCATCGGCCTCTAGTTCAAGTGACGTTATCGCTTCGACAATTGCGCCTACAGGATCTTCATAGCGGCTAGGAACCTTGCCAACGCGGATTGTGTTGTCTTTTGGATTGATCGCCACAATATCGGTGAAGGTTCCTCCGATATCGATGCCGACACGCCACTTGGACGCTGTATCGTTTTTCATTTCTTGAACTCTTCCATTGATTGCTCAGAACATAGCGTTTGGCAGCATCAGAATGATCTGCGGCAGCAGCACAAACAGCGCCATGCCCAAAAGCATTACACCGACAAACGGGATCACGGATTTGTAGATGTCCACCATCGTCACCCCCTTTGGCGCGACGCCCTTTAGGTAGAACAGGTTGTAGCCAAAGGGCGGTGTGATAAAGCCGATCTCCATATTGATGATGAAGAGGATGCCGAACCAGACCGGGTCAAAGCCCAGCGTTTTTGCGATCGGCAGAAACACCGGCACCGTGATCATAATGATGCCCACTGTTTCGATGAACATGCCCATGATCAGCAGGATAAGCATCATCAGCGCGAGGACCGCGTAACGGTTCATCTCCCACCCCAGCACGATATCGCGGATCAACCCCGAGGCCCCCAGCGCGGTGTATAGCGTCGAGAAGGCGCTGGCCCCGATTATGATCCAGAAGATCAGGCAAGTTGTTTTCAAGGTGATGTGGCTCACCGCGTTCAGCACCGCAAACGACAGTCGTTTGCCGGCAGCAGCAACCAGTATGCTCCCGATTGCCCCAATAGCAGCAGATTCGGAGACGCTGGTCAGCCCCAGCAGGATCGATCCGAGAACAGCGAACATCAGGAACAGCGCTGGCAAGAGCGAGCCCAGAATTTGTCCCAATGTTGGTGGTTCTACAGCTTCGATGTCTTCGGATGTCGGGGCCAGGCCAGGCTGAAAGCGGCAGCGCAGCAGCACATAAGCGATGAACAGCACGGCCAGAACCAGCCCGGGCAGAACGCCAGCGGCGTATAGTTTTCCAACGGATGTATTGGAAACCAGCCCATAGACGATCATCGTCACGCTGGGAGGGATCAAAATTCCAAGCGATCCCCCAGCCGCCAGGCTGCCGAGCGCAATATCTTTGGAATAGCCTCGCGACAGCATCGCCGGCAGAGCAAGCATTCCCATTGCCACCGTGGCAGCGCCACTGATCCCGGACATCGCGGCAAAAAGGGTGCAGATAATGATCACACCAACGGCTAGACCGCCCCTGATGCGGCGCACCAGATAGTTTACAGAGCCAAACAGGCCTTCGGCCAAACCGGAACGCTCCAGCATTCCGGCCATGAAGATGAAGAGGGGAATTGCGACATATTCGAAGCTAGATGTTGTGCCAAAGGCGCGCAGCGCCAGCATCGACATGCCGTTTGCGCCCCAAAAGACCAGAACCAGGATGACACTCAGGCCACCCAGGGCGATTGCAATTGGAGCTCCGGCAAGGAGGGCAAAAAACATGCCGCCAAAGAGGATCGCAGAAGCGAGAATTGGATCGGCCATCTATTCAGTCTCCCCGGTCAGGGCGGCCCGCTTAGCCAAGTGAGAAATCCAAGCCAGCAGAACCAGCAGTGCGCCCAGAGGAACGGCAAATTTTGCCGGCCAAACCGGGCCTCGCCAACCGCCGGAAGAAGAGACTTCGCCCAAAGCAAAGGATCGCAAAGCAAGCTCACCACCGCACCAGATCAAAGAGCCGCAAAAGCAGATCAGAAGAACCGTGGAAATGGACGCATCCAGCCAGAACTGGACGCGTCCTGGCAGTGCTTGAAACAGGATATCAACACGCACAAAGCCGTCTTGCAGCAACGCATAGCCGCCACCGAGAAAAACATAGAAAACCAGTACCCAGCTTGACAGGTCGTAGGCCCAAGTTGTCGGCGCCCCGAAAAAATAGCGCGAGATGGCCTCGAAGCCGATCACCGCCATCAGTACAAATATCAGGCTGCGTGCGATGGAGCCGGCACCATTTACGAGTCCGTCAATCAGGAAAATTGCCCTACGCATTATTTGCTTTCCTTCAAAAAAAGACGGGACAGGTGGAACACCCGTCCCGCAAGGAGAGAGCGTTTACCGGCCCAGAGAAACCAAGTAGTTGTTCATCATCTCAACGCCGCGGGCGGCCAAGCCCGGATCCGTTTCGGCATAAGCACGCCACAGCCCGCGAACGACGGTTTCCATTTCGGCCCATTCATCTGCAGGGATCTGAGTGAACTCCACGCCTGCCTCTGTCATAGCTTTGCGGGCAGCTGCGTTGGCGACTTCGGTCCGCGCGATGTATTCAAACGATGCAGCGGCAGCTGCCGTTTCCATCATCAGTTTGATATCGTTAGGCAGTGTATCCCATGCAGCCTGGTTAATAGCGATGAAGTTGTTTGGTGCTGGCATCGGAGAAGGCTGAACGTAGTATTTGGCAACCTCGTGGAAAGAACGGTCCAGGTTTACCGAAGGCCCGCCCCAGCGAAGCGCATCAATCACACCTGTCGACATTGCAGTGTAGATCTCACCGCCCCCCATGAAGACCGGTGCGGCGCCCATGCTTTTGTACCATTCGGCTTCGATCCCGAAGGTGCGGATTTTCAGGCCATCAAAGTCTGCGGCGCTGCGCAGCGGTTTGTTCGACATAATGTCCCAAGATGCCGATAGATACGGTGCAAGATAGTGGATGTTGTGGGGCGCGTAGGCCTCGCGCGCGAGATCGATGAAGCCGGCTCCGTAAAAGAAATTGTAGCGTTCAAGCGGGGTGTGCTCTGCTCCGGGCAGCCCCGACTCGATCGCAGCGATCGGTCCCAGTTTTCCAACATAGTAACCGCCGACCAGCGTTGCTGCTTCAACCAAGCCTGCTCCTACAGCATCCAGACCTTCGGCAATCGGGAACAGCGCGCCAACTGGCTGCAACTGAAATTCAATGCGCCCTCCAGACATTTCTTCGACGCGGTTCAAGAAGTGCGTTTCCAGGATTTGATATCCCGGATCCTCTGACGACAGATTGCTCTGGATCCGCCAGGTGATATCCGCTTCCGAAAGTGCTGCGTGTGGCGAAAGCACTGCTAGTGCTGCCGAAATTGCTCCGATCACGGCTCCTTTGTTTAGAAAACTCATGTCAACTTCTCCGCTGTTGCGCCCTTTACAGGCATTGGAAATTTTTCTTGCAAGTTTATTGGTAATGGTGCCATTGATCAAAAGTCAATATGTTTGATCAATGGAGAAAGGCACAAGAATGGCGCCCCGAAAGGTCATAATTTCCTGTGCGGTGACAGGTGGAATCCACACGCCAACAATGTCGCCGTACCTGCCGATAACGCCGGAACAAATCGCAGAAAGCGGGGTCGCAGCAGCGGAAGCGGGTGCATCCATCCTGCACCTGCATGCCCGTGATCCGGAAAACGGGCGCCCAACGGCGTCGCCGGATGCCTACATGCGGTTTCTGCCGGAAATCAACGAGCGCTCGGATGCGATCATCAACATCACAACCGGGGGCGGCTTGGGGATGTCTCTGGACGAACGCCTGGCAGCTGCCCGTGTTGCGCAGCCTGAGATGTGCTCATTGAACATGGGGTCCATCAACTTTGGCCTGTATCCCATGAAAGCCCGGTATTCCGAATGGAAGCACAGCTGGGAACCGGAGTTTCTCGACAGCACGCGGGATCTGGTGTTCAAAAACACCTTTACCGATATTGAGAACATCGTCACCGAGCTTGGCGGGAAGTACGGCACGAAGTTTGAATTCGAATGCTATGATGTTGGGCATTTGTATAATCTCGCCCACTTTGTGGATCGGGGAGTGATCAAAGGACCTGTCTTCATTCAGACGATTTTTGGCATTCATGGCGGTATGGGGGCGGAAATCGACAACCTGCTCCATATGCATCGTACCGCCGAGCGCCTGTTCGGAGCCGAGCACGAATGGTCCGTGATTGCGGCCGGCCGCAATCAGTTGCCCTTTGGAATCACTGCGGCAAGCCTGGGCGGCAGCGTGAGAGTCGGCCTTGAAGACAATCTCTTCATTTCCCGAGGTAAACTGGCAGAAAGCAACGCCCAGCAAGTCCTCAAGCTGCGCAGGATTTTGGAAGACCTGTCGCTGGAAGTCGCCACACCTGACGAAGCCCGGACCCGTTTGGGGCTGAAAGGCTCCGGCAATGTTGCCTTCTAAACCCACTTATCTTGAAGAGAGCCATCAGATGTCTGAAGCTACTTTGCCAAAGAACCTAACATTGGACGCTGCACTCAGCGAAGCCGAAGAGAACTTTGCTGCCCGCAATGTGAAAAGCGGTGAGAACTACAATAACTCGACACTGTCGATGCCCGGCGGAAACACCCGGACGGTCATACATTTCAGCCCCTTCCCGCTGACATTCAGCAAAGCCGAAGGCGCGACGCTGACGGATGCGGACGGCAATGAATATACCGACTTTATGGGTGAATACACGGCAGCCCTATACGGCCACTCCGAGCCTGCAATCACGGCAGCGGTTGAAAAGGCTTTGCATCAGGGCATTGTACGCGGCGGCGCAAATGACAACGAAGCCGCGTTTTCTGCCGCAATCTGTGATCGCTTCCCCGCAATCGACAGGGTGCGGTTCTGCAACTCCGGCACCGAGGCCAATTTGTATGCCTTGCGCACGGCCTGTTCGTTTACCGGGCGCAGCGATGTGATCGTCATGAAGGCAGGCTACCACGGGGGCGTTCTCTATTTTGGCGGTGAATGCCCGCTGAACGTGCCGATGCCCTTCCACCCGGTCACCTACAACGACACCGAAGAGGCCGTCGCCAAGATCCGCGAACTTGGCAGCAAACTCGCAGCAGTGATCCTGGAGCCAATGCTGGGCGGTGGCGGCTGCATTCCGGCAACAGCCGAATTCCTGCAGGCCTTGCGTGCGGAAACCGAAAAGTCCGGCGCGCTGTTGATCTTCGATGAAGTCATGACCTCGCGCCTCGCGCCGGGCGGGCTGCATGGACAACACAATATCAAACCCGACATGGTCACTCTGGGCAAATATGTTGGCGGCGGCATGAGCTTTGGCGCCTTTGGAGGCCGCGAAGACATTATGGCCCGCTTCGACCCTCGCATTGCCGGCCACTGGCCTCATGCGGGCACCTTTAACAACAATGCCCTGACGATGGCGGCCGGTTTGGCTGGATTGACGCAGGTCTACACTGCTGACCGTGTGGAAGCCTTCAATGCCATCGGTGACGGCTTGCGCGCCAAAATGCAGGATGCAATCGCCGGTGCCGGGGTTCCGATGTGCGTGACAGGCCTTGGGTCTATGGCTGTATTCCATTTTGGAACGGGCCCCATCACAACTCCCGGTGATGCTGTTGCGGCGCCGGAAGCGCTGAAAGCGATTTTGCACCTGGATATGATCGAACGCGGGTTTTATTATGCACGACGGGGCATGATCGCGCTTTGCCTGCCGACCACTAACGAGGATACCACACGCTTTGCAAGTGCCTTTGGCGATGTGCTGAGCAACCGTGCCTCACTGATTCATCAAGCTGTTAAAGGATGACCCAATTGCTGTCTGAACGAGTGGCACGACTGCAAAATCCCCGCCTTGCCGACTTCGAGATCGCCCAAGAGGCGAAGCGCCGTGAAGCGGCTGGGCAACAGATTCTGAATCTCACTCTTGGAGACTCAGATCAGGATACCGCCCCACAGATCATTGCGACTGCGGTTGAGGCACTGCAGTCTGGACGGACTCACTACACGCCGATCGGTGGGATCGAACCTCTGCGGGCGCTTGTCGCTCAGCAACAGGCAGCTCAAGACGGCCACTCCTGGTCTCCAAACAATGTCGTTGTCGGCCCTGGCGCCCAGAACGCGCTTTTTTCAGCGCTCATGTGCCTTTGTGGCCCAGGGGACGAAGTTGTCTCCCTTGATCCGGTATACGCCACCTATCAAGGTGCCGTGAACGCAACCGGGGCGGAATTGAAGACGATCCCCATTCAGATGGCAGACGGACCCCGTCTTCGCGCAGAGGATATTGAGAATGCACTCAGCCCGCGCACGCGGGTACTGCTGATCAACTCCCCCAATAATCCGGCGGGGCTGGTGCTGACAGCACAGGACGTGGCGCTTCTTTGCAAGGTGGCAAAGGCACATGATCTTTGGATTGTATCGGATGAAGTATACCGGGATCTGACCTTTGACAGCCCACATATCCCCTTCGCCGAAGCGGATGCAAAACGGCTGGTGATCCTGAACTCCCTGTCGAAGTCACATGCCATGACTGGCTGGCGGCTTGGATGGGCCGTGTGTCCGGACAATCTAGCGGATGCTATGCGCAATTTGGCAATGTGCTCGCTGTTCGGATCGCCGCCATTCATTCAGGACGCCGCCATCACCGCGCTGGAGCTGGGCGATGGCCCTGTGCATGCCATGCGGGATCTGATGCAGTCGCGCTGCCGTATCTTTTCCGCAGCGCTGCAGAAGGCCAGAGGCCTGCGCCTGATTGCGCCGGAAGCCGGAATGTTTGCGCTGGTGGACATTTCCGGGCTGGGACTGTCCAGCACTGAATTCGCCGCCCGGCTTCTGGACGAGGAAAGCGTCGCCGTCATTCCCGGCACAGCTTTCAGTGACAATGGCCACTCATACATACGGGTCAGCTTCTCCGAGGGTGAAGAGACCTTGCAAGCTGCAGCCGCAGCCATCCGCAATTTTTCTGAACGCTGTCTGGCGGCATCAGCAGCCCCGGAACTGGAGCAATAACAAATGATCACTTGTGGTGAAAACCTGACCCGCCTGCTTAAGGCCTACGGCATCGATACTGCATTTGGCATCCCTGGTGTACATACCGTTGACCTGTACCGCGGTTTCGACACCTCAGGCATGACCCATATCACACCGCGCCACGAGCAGGGCGCTGCCTTTATGGCCCATGGCTATGCAATGGCGTCGGGCAAGCCGGCCGCCTGCTACCTGATCAGCGGCCCGGGCATTCTGAATGCGCTGACGGCAATGGGTCAGGCCTATTCGGACTCGATTCCGATGCTGGTTGTCGCGTCAAACAACCAGCGCGCTGAGCTGGGCACCGGCGGCGGTTTCTTGCATGAAACCAAGAACCAGACCGCAGCGGTGGAGCAAGTTACCGCTTTTACTCATCAGCTTCTGGACCCGGTCAATCTGGATCAGACCGTGGCGCGCTGTTTTTCGGTGTTCAACGCCGCCCGGCCCCGCCCGGTCTGTATCGAAATTCCGCGCGACGTGCTGAATGAGCCGGGAAAATCTGAAACCCCGGTCTGGCCTGCACCCAGCCGCGCCGCGCCGGCGCAGGCTGCTGTCGCCGAGGCCGCCGCGCGGCTTGCAAAGGCCGAAAACCCGATCATCATTCTGGGCGGCGGTGCATGGGAGGCCTCTGAGGAGGCCACCGCATTGGCCGAACGCTTGGGCGCGCCAGTCGTCTGTACCTGTGCCGGCAAGGGCATCGTGGCCGAAGACCACCCGTTGGCGCTTGGCTGTGCACTGCCCTTTGAACCGGTTCAGGACAGGATCAAATCCGCTGATGTGGTGCTGACATTGGGCTCCGAGATGAGCGAGACCGATCAGCTTTACACCTACACCCGCTTTGAAATCGGCGGCGACCTGATCCGCGTCGACATCGACCCCGAACAGCTTGCCCGCAGCTACCAGCCTGCTCAGGCCATCGTCGCGGATGCGAAATTGACACTTGCTGCAATTCTGGCGGAACTACCGGAAACATCGCCGGACATGGGCAAAGCTCACTCTGAAGCCGAAGCCCTGCGCCGGTTGATCGACCCGCTTTGGCAGCCGATTGCCGCAGACCACAAACCGCTGCTCGATATTATCCGCGACCTGTTGCCACGCGACGGCATCCTGGTCACGGAATCGACCAAACCCGGCTATACTTCAAAGCACTACTATCCCTGTTATGAACCGCGCACGCTGATATATCCGAATGGCTATGGCACGCTGGGCGCGGCGTTGCCTACGGCGATTGGTGCGAAGATCGGGGCCCCCGAGCGCGACATCATCTGCCTGGCCGGGGATGGGGGATTCCTCTTCTCGATTGAGGAACTGGCTGCAGCGGCCGAACAGAAACTACCGCTACCGATCATTGTCTGGAACAATCAGGCATTCGGAGAAATTCGCGACAGCATGGTGGCCTGGGGGCTGCCGCGTGTCGGAGTGGATCTGCAGGCGCCGGATTACTGCAAGGTTGCTGAAGGCTTTGGGTGCTATTCCGCACGCCCAGGCTCACTGAGCGAAGTCCGCATCGCAATCTCGCAAGCGCTTACAGCCGATGGGCCAACCTTGATTGAAATCGACGCCAATCAGGACTGGGTCAGAGGATAGTAATCAATGATCAAGGAATTGCTCGAAGATGGAGCCTGACTGTCATCCTCGCCGCTTTCTTGCGCGGCGAGGGGACCCAGAAACCGGAAATCTCAGAGCGGTTCAGCCTCTGCTCGGACATACCAAGGTTGACAACACAGTCAGGTATCTTGGCATCGAACTTGAAGAAGCGCTGAGTATCGCCGAGCAAATCGACATTTGAACCAAGTTGGCGGTCGGTACGTGCCGTTCGCCAATTAGAACCGGACCTGCGTTCAAGATGCAGCGGTGGTTCGGATCGCGCCCATAGCTGCGGATGCTGTGTTCATCACGAATGGCCGCTCTCGCGTGTTAACTGCTCACCATACCGGCAATCATTGCGCCAAGCGCGACCAGGTGGACGAGCATCAGCGCCTTGTCATTCCACAATGCGCCCACGGCGAACCATCCCACTACACCGACGAGAAAAAGGTAGAGGTTCCAGGGTGTCCAACCGAAGCCAGTCGCAGTGTATCCCATGATCTGAATAGCGGAAGCGCCCCATTTGACCGCAAAGACCAGGCGTTCGCGCGATTGTCCAATGGCAATGGTGTCAGACGGCACGGGTCAAGCCCCCATCAATGCGCAGGTTTTGGCCGGTCATGTAGCCACCATCGTCCGAGGCGAGCCATGAAATCAGCGAAGAAACCTCCGAGGCAGAGCCGTAGCGCCCCATGGGAATGCGCGCTTTGCGGTCTTCGGTTTCAGGCAGGCTGTCTATGAAGCCTGGAAGGACGTTGTTCATGCGAATGTTCTCTGCTGCGTATTTGTCCGAATAGAGCTTTGTGAATGCGGCCAGCCCAGCCCGGAAAACGCCAGATGTTGGGAAAAGGGGGTCGGGTTCGAATGCTGCAAAGGTCGAGATGTTGATGATTGCCCCGCCGCCCTGCGCCTGCATCGCAGGAGTGACCAACCTTGTCGGACGAGGACAAGATGCCGATTTTGAACCCATCTTCGGCCAATTTGCGGGCTGCATCCGCCCCCATGCCGCTGCCACCTGCCGTAATCAGAGCTACTTTTTCTACTGCCATCTCTAGCGTCCTTTCATAATTGGATCATAAATGACGCTTCCTGTGGCAAGATTCGATTGAGAATTGATGTTACATGAAAGTAGAAATACTACTGCAGAATGACCAAACTCCCCCCACTCAACAGTTTGCGTGCTTTTGATGCAGCAGGCCGCCGTCTCAGTTTCCGCGCAGCCGCTGATGAATTGGGTGTCACGCAAGGGGCTGTTGCGCAGCAGGTCCGCCAGCTCGAAGCGCATCTTGATGTGGCTTTGTTTGAACGGGTGCCGAAGGGCCTGGCGTTCACATCGGCCGGACGCAGCTTTCACATCCGGATCGCCAAAGTGTTTGCAGAGCTTCGATCCGCTACTGCCGAGCTGAAGCCAGAGCCAAACAAAGTCCTTATCAGTGTGACACCGACCTTTGCCGCGAAATGGCTGATCCCCAATCTACCGGACTTTACGGCAGCACATCCGAACATTGACTTGCGGATCATGGCCACCGAGAAAGTTTCCAGCTTCCATAGCGACGGGATAGATCTTGCAGTGCGCCAGGGATCGCCGCCATTCGGTGCTTCACTGGACGTGTCGCTGCTGTTCAAGCAAACGTTGATCGCAGTTGCTGCACCAAAGTTTGCGGGTGACGAAGCCTATCCGTTTGAGCGGGAAACGCTGTGCAAACTGCCGAAGATCCATGACTCTCACGACCTATGGCCGAGTTATCTTGCGTACCTGGGCGTGCAAGACCAATCGCCTCGCGGCCTAAGTCTGAGCCAGACGTCACTTGCAGTAGATGCAGCCATCGCTGGGCAGGGTGTTGCCTTGGTAAGCCGTTTTCTGGTGGCGCATGATCTCCAAGCCGGTCGTTTAACTGAGGTTGGTAAGGCTTGGGAGGCTGGCGGGAATGACTTCTACATTCTCACTCCGCGCACAGCAAAAACCAATAAGCCCGTGCTGGAAGTCATGACCTGGATCAAAGCCCGTTCCGCCGCTGCGCTTTGACTGCTTTATGGAAAATGCAGGACTTCAGTTCATCAAGACGAATGACGGCAAGGTCCCGCACTGTGTAAATTCACCGGCTCCAGACCCTCGCAGCCGCAGCGAACGGCAGGAACGGCAGGCCGCGCCGCAGCATAAAACCGGGGCTGGTTGTTTCAAACAGCCGAGTTTGCAAAGGGTGCTTCCTGCGCAAAGCGAATGCAGGGGGTAGTCTTGGCTGCGTCCGTTGCGAATTCCTGCAAGATCTCGCCAGCAAGCGCTGCACTGCAGTTCTTGGGAATCTCATCGCGGTCCTTGTGAACGGTTCGCTGCCACACAACAAATCCCGCAACATTTTCCACCTGAAATTCACTCAACATATTGTTTTAATTTAATTATTGCGCCAAGTTTCAATCCTACCACCCCAGCCAATCCTCCTGACATCAAGAAAACAAGCACCCGGCGCACCCGTTAGCCCCGAAAAGGCCCCGGTTCGGCCCCAATTAGTTTGCGTGCTGCTGGCGGCTTCAGAGCGGGTGTTCAGGGTGGATCGGGAGGCCCCCAGTAGGTCGCTGGAGGCCATCGTCACGGGTTAGAGCAGGCTGAAGTCCACACCGTTTGCCCAGTGATCCCAGTCGTCGCGCTTGTTATCCGCCGCTGCCCCCTCCACTAGATGCTCTGGCCGACAGCACAGTTCGTTACCGCACCGATGCCGAACCATCGTCGTCGCCCCGATGACCGCCCCGTTGACGACACAGTAGACGAACCTCGCCGCCGTCACCTGCCGCCCCTGGAGCCGCATCTTGGGCCGTCCCTGAGTGGCTTTTACCCGGCACCCGTTCTCGTCTTCCACCGTCTGCGCTAGGAGGGAGTTGGCCCTCGCAAGGGCCTCCTCGTAGTGATTGTTGATGACGTCCAGCAGCCAAAGCTCGCTATCGTCTTGAAGCTCGAAGTACACATCCTTCATTCGATGATCTCCACTTCTCCGAATGGACCGTCACGGTCGAGATAGTCGCTGACGCGCACCGGCTCGAAGTCAGGCCCATAGATCTTCCCACGCTCGATCCAGTATCCAGGCTTGACCCAGATCGCTCGCGCAAAGTCTTTGCCACCCCATTTGACCTTGGTTTTCTCCCACTCGAGGTCATCCATGAGATGCTTGGGTTGGTTCATGTTTGCATTGAGGTTCTTACGAACGAACTCAACCACGTCCGCTTCAGGCAGAACAACAAGACCGGAGGCGTTGAGCAGTTCCCCAAGCTGGTCGACGATGGTCTGGCGGCTAGCCTGCTGAAGCCGCTTCATGATCGGCGTCTGGTGGTCAGCGATGTTCAGGCTCTTGGCATTGAAGCCCTCAGGAAGCTCCCCTTGCATCAGCGCGTTATAGAGCCTCGCCACGTTTGCCGGTTCATCCAAGAACTCATGCACTCGACCAACAAGCGATGAGAACTCATTGGCTCGAAGGCCACCCGACCGGCCATCGTGATTTACGTCGATGACTAAGTAGCGTCGTTCGCCTTCCTCCATCCATGTCGGTGCGTAGTTCGAAGTAAACAGGAAACAGCAGCACTGCTTGGCTCGCTCAGCCTCGAGATCTTTCCGTTCGATGAGTACGTGCGGATCGGTGATGAAGGTTTTGATAGCGTTCGCCTGAGTTGACCCTGGTTTGATCTGAGTTTCCTCGCAGATCACCAGCTTGCTCGTGAGAACAGTAGCGTTGAACTGCTGGGTAAGCTTGCTGATGTTGTTCTGCGTGACCGAATTTCGAACCCCGAAAAGCTCGATGAGAATACGAGCAGTGGTACTTTTGCCAGTGCCTTTGCCACGTGAGTAGAGGAACGGCGCCCATGCTGGCTTGTCTCCTTCGTTCTGCAGGCTCCAGGCAGTCCAGTTCAGAAAAGCTCCTCGATCCTGCTCGTTCTGGACGAATTGATCGAAGAACTCGCCAACGACGTCGAGGTCAGCGGAGTTCACCTTGAGGCTCCGATATTCTGGCTCGCTCCAGGTGTCGGCGGAAACCGTGCCCCGCTTCATGACGATGCGGTTAGGGTTGCCCGGTTCACAGATGGTGGCGCCGCTCCAGACCTGAAAGCTGCGCGCCCGGTCAGTGTGCCGTGTGTCGATGAGCAACTTGAACAGCGACTTGATGATACCGGTATTCAGAGGAAGGTTCGGATGCTCCTCGGCAATCAGGTTCAGGATCTTCATCTCAACGTCGACACGGGACAGCGGTGTGCCCAGATGCTCAATGTCGTAGAACTTGTTATCGCGGCGAACGATCTGGTTGCCGTAGGTTGCGGCGAGGAATTTGACGTGCTGGATGTCTTCGGTGGTGGGTACGGTTGGCTTCTTGTTTGCCATTGATGGTTATCTCCCATCATTCGTGCCCCGGATGATGTGACGCGCGACTGTTCTGGAGATAGCTGATTAGGCTCTTCTGAAGGCGTCTACCGGGTGCATAATCGCGTAGTTCTCTCCATAAGAGTGCCCTGGAAGAACACAGGAACGAAAATGCGCGCCAAACCCTTTATTTTTATGACCGAAACGGAGGTTGGAGAGCTGCTGCGCAAAATGCTGGGTAAAAGCCACTCAGCAACGGCCCAAGATACGGTTCCGAGGGCGGCAGGTGGCGGCGGCGAGGTTCGTCTACTGTGTTGTCAACCGGGCGGTCAATGGGGAGACGACCATGGTTCGGCATCGGTGCGGTAACGAGTTGTGCTGTCGGCCAGAGCATCTAGTGGAGGGGTCAGCGGCGGATAACAAGCACGACGACTGGGATCACTAGGCAAACGGTGTGGACTTCAACCTGCTCTAAACCGTGGCGGCGGCCTCCAGCGACCTACTGGGGGCCTCCCGACCCACCCTGAACACCCGTTCTGAAGACGACAACTGACCCGCAAAACACTGGGGCCGAAAACGGGGGCAGTTCGGCTCCTTTGAGCTCGTCAGCGTCTTATTCTATTGGAGGAAAGGCCGATGGCTGGGGTGGTAGGACACCTTGCCTACTGATCGCTTTCTTGGACTTTTCCGGTCTGAGCTACTCCCCTATGTTTGGACAGTTTCTGGCGTGGTTTAAGCTACTTTCTGCTCCTGCTGATCGGGTTGGGTTTCATTATTTCTCAGCCAATAGACCACGGCTGGAGGTTTGCCGCCAAGGGCGGAATGTGGGCGTTTGCGGTTGTAGAACTCGATCCATTTGCCGACACCGGCCTTCGCCTTCGCCTCTGACCCGGTTTCCCAGGCGTGCAGACAGACGCATTCGTATTTTAGGCTTCGCCAGAGCCGTTCCACAAAGATGTTGTCCAGGAACCGTCCTTTCCCATCCATTGATATCCGCACGCTGGATCGTCGCAAGCGATCTGTCCAAGCGAAGGATGT
>NZ_JBNAFX010000048.1:0-21505 GCF_049800895.1 Leisingera sp. S232
GCCCGTCAGGCGGCTTTGCCGCTGAGAGGGGAGGCGATGCGGCGGGAGTATCTGTTTCAGCTGTTGCGGTTCTGCGGTGCCGTTCAGGCCGTGAGGCCTTCTGGCTCGGGGAGGTTGTTGGCGCGGCAGCAGGCGGTGACGGTGTTGGCCAGGAGACACGCAATGGTCATCGGGCCGACGCCGCCGGGAACCGGGGTGATGGCGCCGGCGCGCTCCGCGGCAGAGGCAAAATCAACGTCGCCGACCAGCTTGTTCTTGCCGTCCCGCTCAATGCGGTTGATGCCCACGTCGATGACGGTGGCGCCTTCCTTGATCCAGTCGCCCGGCACCATTTCCGGACGCCCCACGGCTGCCACCACGATGTCGGCGCGGCGCACCACATCGGGCAGGTCCTTGGTGCGGCTGTGCGCGATGGTCACGGTGCAGCTGTCGCCCAGCAGCAATTGCGCCATCGGCTTGCCAACGATGTTGGAGCGGCCGATCACAACCGCATCCATGCCCGACAGGCTGCCATGGTGGTCGCGCAGCATCATCAGGCAGCCCAGCGGCGTGCAGGGCACCATCGATTTCTGACCGGTGCCCAGAAGGCCCACATTGGAGATGTGGAAACCGTCCACGTCTTTTTCCGGCGCGATCGAGTTGATGATCAGATCTTCGTCCAGATGCCCCGGCAGCGGCAGCTGCACCAGGATGCCATGGATCGCCGGGTCGTTGTTCAGCTGCTCGACCACGGCCAGCAGATCCGCCTCGGAGGTCTCTGCGTCCAGCTTGTGCTCCACCGAGTTCATGCCGACCTCGACGGTCTGCTTGCCCTTGGAGCGCACATAGACCTGGGAGGCGGGGTCTTCGCCGACCAGAACCACCGCCAGGCCGGGGGTGATGCCGTTTTCCTCTTTCAGCCGCGTCACATGTTCGGCCACCTGGCCGCGCACCTTGGCCGCAAAGGCCTTGCCGTCAATCAGAGTTGCTGCCATTTGATCTCTTCCTTTTGCCGCAGGCCTCCGGCCCGTCTATTCACTTCAGTTGGTCGCGATGCCCGAGCCGCAGGTGGCCCTGCTCAGCATCACACACCTAAGTTGGTCGCGATGCCCGAGCCGCAGGTGGCCCTGCTCAGCATCACTCCTCCCGGATCACCCGCGCCTCGCGGGCAATCGACCAATCCACCAGCTGCCGCCACAGGGCTTCGATCAGATCGGGGTCCAGCCCCTCTCCTGCTGCCACGGCGCGGGCGTTCATGACCACTTCCTCGACCCGCTCCGGGATCCGCGCCGGCCAGCCGCTGAGCTGCTTCAGCGCAATCGCCCGGTCGATATACCCCGCCCGGACGGCCAGACGTTGCACCAGCTCACAATCGAGCCTGTCAATTTCCGCGCGCAGCGCCTCCATCGAGAAGCAATCTTCTGGCGGTGTCAGTTTGGTCATATGTCAGAGCCTCGGCTTTCATTGCTTTGGGCCAAATGAGGCTCTGACCATTCTCAGTGGTCGCGCACTTCCTTCCAAAACCCGGTTCCCGTCTTCGTCCCCTCGGACCAGTGGCGGTGCCTCAGACTTCGGATTGCGCTTGAAACTCTTGCGGCCCGGGGTCTCCCCGGGCCGCAAAAAGCGCATTTTGCGTCTTAGAACAAGCCTTCGATCTGGCCGTCGTCATTGAGGCAGATGGTTTCCGCTGCCGGTTTGCGCGGCAGGCCCGGCATGGTCATGATCTCGCCGCAGACCGCAACGATGAAGCCCGCGCCCGCAGACAGGCGGACTTCCCGCACCGGCACCGAATGGCCGGTGGGCGCGCCGCGCAAGCTGGGATCGGTCGAGAAGGAGTATTGGGTTTTCGCCATGCAGACCGGCAGGTTGCCGTAGCCTGCGTCTTCCCATTCCTTCAGCTGGTTGCGGATCTTGTTGTCCGCCAGCACCTCGTCAGCGCGGTAGATGCGCTTGGCGATGGTTTCGATCTTCTCAAACAGCGGCATCTCATCCGGGTAGATCGGCGCAAAGTTGGCAGTGCCGCCTTCGACGATCTCAACCACTTTCTCGGCCAGCGGCGCAGAGCCCTCGGAGCCCAGCTCCCAGTGGCGCGACAGAACCGCCTCGACACCATGCTCGGCGCAGTAGTCCTTGACCGCCTGCACTTCGGCATCGGTGTCGGTCACGAAGTGGTTGATGCCCACAACAACCGGCACGCCAAAGGATTTGACGTTCTCGATGTGGCGGCCGAGGTTGGCACAGCCGTTGGAGACCGCCTCGACGTTTTCCGCACCCAGGTCGGCCTTGGCCACGCCGCCGTTCATCTTCATCGCGCGCACGGTGGCAACCAGCACAACCGCGGACGGTGCGATGCCTGCCTTGCGGCATTTGATGTTCATGAACTTCTCGGCGCCGAGGTCGGCACCAAAGCCTGCTTCGGTCACGACGTAGTCGGCAACCTTCAGCGCGGTCTTGGTGGCAATGACCGAGTTACAGCCATGTGCGATATTGGCGAAGGGGCCGCCGTGCACGAAGGCCGGGTTGTTTTCCAGGGTCTGCACCAGGTTCGGCTGCATCGCGTCTTTCAGCAGAACGGTCATCGCGCCCTCTGCCTTGATGTCGCGGCAATAGACCGGGGTCTTGTCGCGGCGGTAGGCCACGATGATGTCGCCCAGGCGCTTTTCCAGATCCTTGAGGTCGTTCGCCAGGCACAGGATCGCCATCACTTCGGACGCCACGGTGATGTCAAAGCCTGCTTCGCGCGGGAAACCGTTGGACACACCGCCCAAAGACGCGGTGATGGTGCGGAGCGCCCGGTCGTTCATGTCGACCACCCGGCGCCATGCAACCCGGCGCACGTCGATGTCGCATTCGTTGCCCCAGTAGATGTGGTTGTCGATCATGGCCGACAGCAGCGAGTGGGCCGAGGTGATGGCGTGGAAATCGCCGGTGAAGTGGAGGTTCATCTCCTCCATCGGCACGACCTGTGCATAGCCGCCGCCTGCAGCGCCGCCCTTCATGCCGAAGTTCGGGCCCAAGGACGCTTCGCGGATACAGATCATCGCGTTCTTGCCGATCCGGTTCAGACCGTCGCCCAGACCCACGGTGGTGGTGGTCTTGCCTTCACCTGCCGGCGTCGGGTTGATCGCAGTCACCAGGATCAGCTTGCCGTCTGCCTTGTCCTGAACAGAGTTGATGAAAGACTGGCTGACTTTCGCCTTGTCGTGCCCATAGGGCAGCAGATCGCTGTCCGAAATACCGATCTTCGCACCAATCTCCTGGATCGGCTTCTTCTGCGCTTCACGCGCAATCTCGATGTCACTCTTGTAGCTCATGGCGAGGTTCCTGCTGAGTTTGCATGCAATCGCCGGCACAGAAATGCCGGATTGGCCGTAGGCTTAGCCAATATGCGGCAAAACACGCGCTTGATTTCCGACATTATCCTGCCCTGAAGCGGCGTCTGCTCTTTCAGGGGCTGTGCAGAAGTTCCTTAAAGGAAACGCACAGCCCTGAAAGCGACCAATTACGGCGCCCAGGCGCGCTGATCCGGCACAAAGAGTGTGAGTTCACCGCCCAAAGAGAGGCTGCCCGGCCGTTCGACCCAGGCGGTGATTCCCCGCCGATTCTGTGCCGCCGGTTTGAAGCGGGCGCCAAAGCCTGCGTGGTCTTTTTCGATCTCCCGGCCAGGCAGCACGCAGGGACGGTTTTCCATATCCACGGTCAGTGTCACCCCGTCTTGCCCCTGCAGCCGAGACGACGGCGGCACAAAGGTGAAATCAGGTATGCCGCGCAGCACGATGGTGGCGCCCAGATGGGCGGGGTCCAGCCGGTCCATCCCCATATCTGCGGCGATCTGCGCCAATTCCTCTTCCGACAAAACAGTCAGCTGGCGGACGTTGCGGATTTCGGTGCCTTGCGAGTAGAGGTTTTTCACACGCACGCAGGAGGCACGGTTTTCGCCCTCATGGCGCCCGCCAGAAACTCCGGCAAACCCCAGGTCCAGGCGATCAATTGGTTGCGCCTGCACACCGCGGTCCGCAGGCACGTGGCCCAGCCAGGTAATCCTGCCTGTGTATTCTGTTTTCCGTAGCACCGGCATTTCTGCTCTCCGCTGCCTGTCCTTCATTTCTGTCCGGCAAGCATACAAGGGCCGCGCCCCGCTGCCAGTCCGGCAGCAATGCTTTTTTGTGATACGGATCAGAAGGTTCGGGAATGAAAGCCCCCCGAAAGCCAACGGCATCCGGGGGGCAGGAACTGGGGTGTCAGGCAGAGGGTTCCGGCTCCATGCCGCCCTCTGGCGGGGTCTTTTTGGGCTTGGCCTTGGGGATTGCGGTGACCGAGGCATTGCCCTGGTCCTCGCCCTCGTCCTCGTCGTCATCCGCCTGCGGCGGCTCGCCGTTCATCACCCGTTTGATTTCGTCGCCGGTCAGGGTTTCATACTCCAGCAGGCCCTGAGCCAACCGTTCCCATTCCTCATTCTTGGCTTTCAGGATCTCCAGCGCCTTGTCATAGCCATCCTGAATGAAGCGTTTCACCTCTTCCTCGATCAGCTCTTTGGTATTTGCCGAAACCGAGAAACCTGCGGTGTTGCCGGAATAGCCTTCGTGGGCTTCGGCATAATCGATATTGCCGACCTTGTCCGACATGCCCCAACGCAGCACCATCGCGCGCGCCAGCTGGCTGGCCTGCTGAATATCGCCGGCCGGGCCGTTGGAAACATGATCCTCGCCGTATTTGATGACTTCGGCAGCCTTGCCCGCCATGGTCATTGCCAGTTTCTGCTCGCACTCATCCCGGTGGTAGTTCAGGCGATCCATTTCCGGCAGCGACACAACCATGCCCAGCGCACCGCCGCGCGGGATGATGGTTGCCTTGTAAACCGGATCGCACAGTGGCAGCGCCAGGCCGACAACGGCGTGGCCTGCTTCGTGGTAGGCGGTTTTTTCCTTCTGGTCCTGGGTCAACACCATCGAGCGGCGCTCGGCGCCCATCATCACTTTGTCCTTGGCGGATTCGAAATCCTCCATGGTGACAAAGCGGCGGCCGACGCGGGCGGCCATCAGCGCGGCCTCGTTCACCAGGTTGGCCAGATCGGCGCCTGAGAAGCCGGGGGTGCCGCGGGCAATGATGCGCAGGTCCACATCGGGCCCAAGCGGCGTCTTGCGCGCATGCACACCCAGGATCTTCTCGCGCCCCTTGATATCGGGGTTGCCGACGGTGACGTTGCGGTCAAAACGGCCGGGACGCAGAAGCGCCGGGTCCAGCACGTCCTTGCGGTTGGTGGCGGCCAGAATGATGACGCCCTCGTTGGCCTCAAAACCGTCCATTTCCACCAGCAGCTGGTTCAGGGTCTGCTCGCGTTCATCATTGCCGCCGCCGTAACCGGCGCCACGATGGCGGCCGACCGCGTCAATCTCGTCGATGAACACGATGCAGGGCGCGTTTTTCTTGGCTTGCTCGAACATGTCACGGACACGGCTCGCACCGACGCCCACAAACATCTCAACGAAGTCAGAACCGGAGATGGTGAAAAAGGGCACGCCAGCCTCGCCCGCAATGGCGCGGGCCAAGAGGGTCTTACCGGTGCCCGGAGGGCCGACCAGCAGCGCCCCCTTGGGGATCTTGCCGCCGAGGCGCGAAAATTTCTGCGGGTTGCGCAGGAATTCAACGATCTCTTCCAGCTCTTCCTTGGCCTCATCGATCCCGGCCACATCGTCAAAGGTGACACGGCCATGCTTCTCGGTCAGCATCTTGGCCTTGGACTTTCCGAACCCCATAGCGCCGCCTTTGCCGCCGCCCTGCATCCGGTTCATGAAATAGATCCAGACGCCGATCAGCAGAAGGAACGGCAGGAGTGTCACCAGGAAGGACTGGAAACCCGACTGCTGCTGTTTTTCAGCGCGCACCAGAATGTTCTTTTCGATCAGCAGCGACGTGACCTCGGCGTCACCCGGTTTGATGGCGACATAGCTCTGTCCGTCCGACGTTGTATAACGGACCTGTTCTCCATCGAGGGTCACGGCGCTGACCTTGCCGGCTTCCACCGAACTTACGAAGTCAGAAAAGGTTTGTTCACGGCTCTGCATCGTGCTGCCCGAACCGCTGAACAAATTGAACAGTGCCAGAATCAGCAGAAACAGAACAACCCAAAAGGCGATATTGCGAGCGTTGCCCAAGGAAAGTTCTCCCTATCAGATAGGCGCACCACTCAGGCCGCCTGTGTTGTGCTTAAAATAAGGATACTTCGGGCAGGTTCAATGCGATAAAAGGGATGCAAAGAACTCTTCTTCGTTTACCACCGGTTCCGCCGACCAGCCATTGGCCATTCCAGCCGCCGGTGCAGCCTCCAGCTGCCCCCCGCGCCATAGCGCCGGAGTGCTCTCCAGCACGGCGCCCGGAACACCTGCCGAGCGCCAGTCCGGGCAGGACTGCAACCCGTTCCGGCTGAGGGGACGTACCTCGCAACCCTTTGCGTCGCCACCGAAAATCTTCCACCTACCGTCCCAGACCTGGCCTGGTAGACAAGCAGTATCCTTGACGGCATTGGCTTCGCGGCAGATCCAGATTTGCTTTGTTGTGGTCAGCAGGTGACAGCCAGAAACTGTGGCTGCACCGCCACCGCGCGCCGCCAGCATCGCAATCTCCATCGGAACCCGCCGCGGAGGATAAGGCGCGCCGGACACCCATTGGATGGCTTTCACCAGCAGGCGGTAGCCTGTCTCACTGGGCAATGTGCGGAACTTGCGCTGGCACAGCACAACTGCGCCGGCCTGCACATGCGCCAGGTCGCGGGCCGCCAGAAACACGTACCAGTCCAGTGCCTCGCGCGCCTTGTTCATGTTTTCGGCAACCCGGGACAGCACCGTCGGCGTCAGCCCCAGCGGCGCCAGCTGTGCCAGCGTGCGCCGCGCCCTGACCCGCTCAAACCTGAGATCGCTGTTGCTGGGATCATCGCACCATTCAATGCCACGCTCGCACAGATACTTGCGCAGCTCTCTGCGGGTTACTTCCAACAGAGGCCGCAACAGGGTGACCCCCTTGTAGACCCGGCGCGCTGGCATGCCAGACAGGCCTGCCACCCCGGAAGCCCGCGCCATCCGCATCAGCAGCGTTTCCGCCTGATCATCGGCCGTATGTGCGATACAAACCGTGGCGATGCCGTTGCGCTTGGCCCAGCTGGAAAGCAGATCGTAGCGGGCTTCGCGAGCCTGTTTTTGCAAATTACCGCTGCCAGGGCCTTCCTCCCAGCGGATTACCTCATGCGCCATTCCCAGCGCAGCTGCGGCTTGACCTGCCAGTTCGGCCTCAGCCGCCGCTTCCGGCCGCAGCCCATGATCCACAGTTGCGGCAAGAAACTCGACCTGCTCGTCTTTGAGGGCTTCCTGCAACAGATGCAGCAGAGCCATCGAATCACTGCCGCCAGAGACGGCGATGCCGATCCTGCCGGTCATCGAGGGCTGAAACTGCGCACGAAGCAGTCCCTGGATATCGCGCCGCAGCCCGGTCAAGAACAGCCCAGCTTGGTCATTTCCGCGGCAGCTTCAGCCTTCTGCGCGGCGCCTGGAAAGCGCACACCAACCTCTGCCAGAGTGACGCAGGCCTGCTTGGCCTGCCCCAGGCGGCCCAGTGCCGCGCCAAGTTCAAGCAGTGCCTTGGGCGCCACCGGTCCGGCAGAGTTGCCAGTAAAGGCAGCCAGATAAGCCCGCGCAGCTTCGCGGGTATCGCCAAGCCCGTCGAGCGCCTTGCCGCGGCTAAACTCAGCGGCTGGCGCCAGCGGGCTGCCCGGATAGGCCTGATTGAACGCCGCGAATTTCTCTGCCGCGTCCTGATACACCCCGTCAGCCAGCAGCTTTTCGGCGGCATCAAAATCCGCCTGTTCGCCAATTGCCAGCTCACCGCCGCTGGTGTCACCGGTGCCGTTCACCCCGCCCGGGCTGGCAACGGCAGGCAGGTCTCCGCCCCCCAGCGTCGTGGTTTCCTCGAGAGCGGCAACATCGCCGCCCTCCAGCTCCACCAGGCGGAACTCCAGATCACCGATCCGGTTGGTGCCATCAGTGACAATCCTGTCGATCCGGTGATTCATCTGCTCCGTCTGCAGCGTCAGCCGCTGCAGTTCGCTCTCGATCGCTGCGACCCGGTCCAGAACCGTATCCCCCGACACATCCGCCGAGGGCGTGCCTGTCGTCGACAATTCCCGCTTCAGCCGCTGGATTTCAACATGCAGGACGGTCAGTTCCTGACGGATATCAGCCAGCGTCTGGCTGTCCTGCGCCGCCAGCGGCAGCGGCAGCAGCAGTACGGAGGCGAAAAGAACGGTGCGCAGGCGCTTCATGATCTTACCCCGTCAGCCCGCCAGCCAGCACGGTGACCGCACGGCGGTTCTCCGAGTAGCAGGCCTCATTCGAACAAATCTCCAGCGGGCGTTCCTTGCCGAAGCTCACAACCTTCACCCGGCTTCCTGCAACCCCTTGCGAAATCAGGTATTCCCGCGCCGCATTGGCCCGGCGAGCCCCCAGAGCCAGGTTGTACTCGCGGGTGCCCTGTTCGTCCGCATGACCTTCGATCGTGACGACATAATCGGCATTCTGGGTCAGCCAGCGCGCCTGGCCTTGCAAAATTCCCTGTGCCTCGGACGACAGGTGGGACTGATCGACAGCAAACAGCACACGATCGCCGATGGTCTGCTGGAAATAAGCCGGGCTTGCCGGATCCAAGGCCCCTGCCCCCGCACCGACACCTGCGCCACCGCTGTTTGCCGTGTCATCCCACTGGTTGTTGCTGCAGGCCGCCAGGCCCAGAACCGCAACAGCTGCTATTGCCAATTTCAAACCGCTCATGTCGTCTGCCTATCCCTTTGTGTTTCTTAACCGGAATTTAACACATGCCCGGACCGGGTTCCATGCAGGTATACCAGCATTAACAATTCCGCTATTTTTGCAATGGTGACCAAGCCGGATCAGAGCCCCCGTCCGGTGTTTTAACCGGCTTCAGGTTGCGGCCGGTAACATCCACCGAATACAGCAGCGCCCGCCCGGCGCTGCCCTGGCTTTCACGAGTGAACATGATCACCCGGCCATTCGGCGCCCAGGTCGGCCCTTCATCCAGGAAGGACGCTGTCAGCAGCCGCTCCTCGCTGCCATCGGTGCGCATGACACCAATGTGGAACCGGCCCTTGTTCTGCTTGGTAAAGGCGATCATGTCACCGCGCGGCGACCAGACTGGCGTGCCATATCGGCCCTGGCCGAAGCTGATCCGCCGCGCCTCGCCGCCGGATGCGGGCATTACATAAAGCTGCTGGCTGCCGGAGCGGTCGCTTTCGAACACAACATGACTTCCATCCGGCGAAAACGACGGCGCCGTCTCGATTGAGGGCGCCGAGGTCAGCCGCCGTTTGGCGCCGGTGCTGATGTCCATGGAGAACAGGTCGGTATTGCCGCCCTGTGTCTGGGAATAGACGATGGTGCGCCCATCCGGCGCAAACCGCGGCGCAAAGCTCATGGTGCCATCGCCGCTGGACAGGATCTTGCGCTGCACCTGACCCACATCCAGAACATGGATCTGCGGAAAGCCGCTTTCATAGCTGGTATACAGAACCCGGTCACCAGTGGGCGAAAACCGCGGCGCCAGCACCAGAGAGGCACTGTTGGTCAGATACTGCACATTGGCGCCGTCGTAATCCATGATCGCCAGCCGCTTGCGGCGGTCGTTCTTGGGACCACTTTCCGAGACATAGACCACCCGGCTGTCGAAATAACCGCTCTCGCCGGTAATTTCGCTGTAGATCGCATCGGCCACCTTATGTGCCATCCGCCGCCAGCCGCCGGTGGTTCCGGAAAACTGCAGCGCGCTTTCCAGCTCCTTTTCTGCGAATACGTCATACCCGCGGAACTGCACTGTCAGCCGGTTGCCGGTGACGCTGACGGCGCCAGTGATCAGCGCCTGGGCATTCACGGCTTTCCAGTCGGCAAATTTCACCGGGTCGTCAAAACCGGTCACCTTGGAGATATGGGCGCTGGCAGGCACCTCGCGGAACAGTCCGGTGCCGCTGAGATCCGCCGCGACCACCCGCGCGATCTGCGCCGCATGTTCCGCAGCCGAAGGCGTCTCCGGTACGAAATCCGGCACCGCATAGGGCAATGGCTCAATCACACCCTGATCGATCTCGATGCGAAGCGGGCCGGTTTGCGCCGCAGCGGTGCCTGCCCCGGCCAGTGCCGAAGCCCCGATCAGCAGAGCTGCCAGAATTTTCCTCATTTGATCCGCATCCTTTCAGGATTGAATGTCATCTCAATATCACGCCATTGCGCATATTTTTCAGGGGGAAGCTGAAACCCCTTTGCCCCGCAGCGGATAATTGCCCGCCGCGCGGCTTCATAAGCCTGTTTTGCCGCGCTTGCAGATCCGCCCGTGCTGGACAGCATCCGGATCGAGCCCGTATCAGGCTTTCCGTCCCTGGCCAGCGAGACGCCGACAACCACAGTTGTCTTTAGTGCGGCTGTGGACAGGGAGCCAACATTCCAGCAGCGCGAGACCTCAACCCGCAGCGCATCCTTTTCACCAAGCGTCAGCGGCGGACCGGAGGGTTTCGGCGCCTCCACGTCGGCGCCGCCTGCCAGCGCCTCTGCCAGCGCATCGGCGACAGCATCGGAAGTATCCGCTTGTTCTGGTTCAGTTGGCTGGGCTGCCGCTGCCAACTGCGGCTCCGGCTGAGGCCGGGCCGGACGGGCCTTGGGCCGCCTGGACACCGCCGGCGCGGCAGTGGCCGCCGCATCTTCGCCTTCGTTCTCCTCGGTTACGATCCGGTCGCTGGCCGCCTCGCGCGCGGTGGCGTCCTGCACATCCTGCTCGGTCTCGGCGCCTTCATCCGGCGCGACCTCCGGCTGGACGACGTCAGCGATCCGGGTATCGGGCTCCGGCGGCGCCACTGGCTCAGGGGCGACACGGTCCACCGGGCGCGGTGCTGAGTCGGGGCGAACCAGCGGCACCAGAGACGACACGTCCGGCTCCTCTGTGGCAGAGGGCAGCTCGGCGGGCAGCTCCGGCTCGGGCGGCTGATCGGGACGGTCCGTCACCTGGGGATCGGGCTCTGCCGGGGGGACAGGTTCAGGCTGGGTGATCTCCGGCGCAGGGTCGGGTTGCGGCGCAGGGTCCGCCAGTGGCTGCACCGCCGCCGGTTCCAGCAGCGGTGCGGGTTCAGGCGACACTTGCGGCGCCTGGCGCTGCTGGCTCAGCTTTTCGAACTGTTCCGCCGAAATCAGCGCCACCTGCTGCACGTTGGAGGGCAAGGGCTCGGACGGAAACCAGGCGCCGAAGACAACCCAAGTCATCAACAGCCCGTGTCCTGCCAGCGAGATTTTGGTTCCGGCCTGCACCCTGTGCGTCCCCGCCTACTGCCCCGCGCCCCCGGAGGGCTGCCCGTCTAGCGCCGGGCCGCCGGTATCCGTAACCAGCCCCACGTTGGAAAACCCGCCCGCGTTCAGCGCGCCCATCACCTGCATCACATCCGAATAGGCAATCCGCCCGTCTGCGCGCAGAAACACCCGGTCGGAAAACCGTTCTGCCGCGATTGCCTGCAGCTTGGCCACCAGTTCATCCCGCGCCACCGGCGTGGTCTGGATTTCCACCCCCCCCTCTGCGGTCATGGTGACGGTCAACGGCTCTTCCTCATCGCCCGGCAGCGCGCCCGCTGCGGTCTTTGGCAGCTCCACCGGCACGCCAACGGTCATCAGCGGGGCCGCCACCATAAAGATAATCAACAGCACCAGCATGACATCGACAAAGGGCGTTACGTTGATTTCCGACATCGGGCGGCCGCCGCGGCGGCGGCGGCCCCGGCGGCGGTTGCCGCCTCCTGATGGCTGCTGGACTGCGGCGCCCATGGCTCAGGAATCCAGTTGACGGCTGAGGATGGTAGCGAACTCATCGGCAAAGGCCTCATAGCCGCCGATGATGCGGTCGCTGTCCGCGCTCAGCTTGTTGTAAAAGACCACCGCGGGGATCGCCGCCAGCAGGCCCAGACCGGTGGCCATCAGCGCCTCGGCAATGCCCGGCGCCACCACGGCAAGGTTGGTGTTCTGCTGCTCAGCGATCTCGATGAAGGCGGTCATGATGCCCCAGACGGTACCAAAGAGGCCAACAAAGGGCGCGGTGGAGCCAACGGTGGCCAGCACCGACAGCCCGCCCTGGAGACCTTCTGTCTCCTTGGCAATAGCCACATCCATCGAACGGTCGATGCGCGCCTGCGCGCCGGGGATCAGCCCACCGTCGCTGCGGTGGCTGCGGCGCCATTCGCTCATGCCGGCGGAAAAGATCCGCGCTGCCTGGCCGGAAGGCTCCGGCCCCAGCCGCTCAAACAGCTCGTCCAGCGGATTGCCGGACCAGAACGCCCGGTCAAAGGCGTCCGCCTCCTTGCGTGCAAGACGATAATTGATGGTTTTCTGAATGATGATGCCCCAGGACCAGATCGAGGCCCCGACCAGCATCAGCATCACCAGTTTCACGGTTACGGTGGCCCGCGCGAAAAGGCCCCACATGGAGAAATCAATCTCATGCGCCAGCGCCAGAGTTTCTGCTTCCATTCGCCTGCTCTACGATTTTTCCCGGCCGTTTATCCGGCCTTATTTGACAGCAGGCTAGCGCAGTTCAACGGCAAAGGCCAATAAAACAGGCGCGCGGGCGCCAAATGTTACAGCAATGCGCGAATCTCTGCCGGAAGCCGGGCCGGTTTGCCGCCTGTGGTGATGCAAACAATAGTGACCTGCGCCCGGAACAAGGGCTGGCCGCCGCGGGTGACCTGCTGATCCAGCACCATCCGGGCAGGCGTCACATTGTGCATAGACGTCGTAACCAGCAGCTCTTCGTCGAATTTCGCAGGCGCCAGATAATCCGCCTCGATCCGGCGCACCACGTAGATCAGGCCTTCCTCGCGCATGGCATTCTGATCCACACCGATACCGCGCACCCAGTCACTGCGCGCACGCTCAATGAAACGCAGGTAATTGGCGTGATAGACAATCCCGCCCATGTCGGTGTCCTCGTAGTAGACCCGGACGGGAAATTGGTGATCCATTACCTGTACTCCTGCCTTTGCCCGCACCCTATGAGGGCTCCCAAAGCACTGCAAGCGGCTCACCCGTCCAGCGGATATGCCGCCAGCACCTCATATCGCGCGCCCTCTGGTGCCAGCGTGGACTGGAACAGCGCGAAAGCCTCTGCCGCGCATTGCAGCCGAAAACCCGCAGCTGCGGACAGGAAACGGGCAATTTTTTCCACCTGATCTGCCTTTAGATGGCGCGGGAACCGCGCCAGCGTCACATGTGGGCGAAAGCGTTCGCGGGGCAGATCGAGCCCGGCTTGGTGGCAGGCACCGCGAACCCGGTCGCGCAGATACGCCAGCTCCGGTGTTTTCCGCACCTCTGCCGCCAAGAGCCGGGGAAGCTTGCCGCCAAAACTGTCCAGCCCGCTAAAGGTCAGCATCAATGGCGGTGCACTGATTTCTGCCAGCACCTGATGCAGGGCCTGCAGCGCGGGTTCCGGCTGGTCATCAAGGAAGGCCAGCGTCAGGTGCATGTTCTCTGCTGGAACATGCCGCCCGGCGTTCAGACCTTCCTGCAGATGCGCCAGCGCTTCCAGAGCTGCCTGTGGCAGCGGCAGGCCAACGAAGGCGCGCATCAGCTTTGCGGCGGCTCCGCCGGGGCCTGCAGCCGGGCAAACACCCGCAGGGCGTGGGATTTATCCCCCGCCGCGACCGGCATCATCCGGTCATAGGCGGCTGCAATCACGCCGGCGATTTCGGGACGCAGGATGGTGGTGCCGGTCTCTGGCAGCACCGCCAGCGGCGAGGCCTCGGCAAAGGCAGCCTCGCTCCACATCAGCGCCACCTGCACGGCCTGGGTCAACGCCAGGGTTTCAGCAGGCATCTGCGCCATCGCGCCCTGCATCCGAAGGAACACGAAACCCGCCTTGATGCCGCCCTGATCATCAAAGCGGAAGGCGCGGTATTGGCTGGCATCTGCCTCCTTTAGCCGTGCGACCAGAGGCTGCAGCTCCGGGATCAGCCGGTCAAGATCCGGCACGTCCAGCAGCTCGTCCCAATCGCGGAAGAAGAAGACCATCAGGTTCGACCCCAGTTCCGGATCGGTCTCTGCCATCTGATGGCCCGCCAGCGTCATCACCGCCTCCAGCGCGCCCTTGACGGTCTTCAGGGTCTCGTCCTGAACGCCGAACACGATCGGCGCCACCGGTCTGCCCCAGCGGGCAAAGGCGTAAGAGCCGTCAGAGCGGGTGAACAGGGCTTCGATCTGCTCCGGCGTCAGGTCTGGCAGCTGGGCGGTCATGGGTGTCTCCTTGGTTCTGCCCTGTCTATGCCGTCTGTGCTGCGCGGCGGCAAGGGGGGCTCCCGCGCCTGACCGGCCTCCTGGCTGCGCCAGGCCGCGCGCTCCAGCCTTGGGCCGGGCGCCGCTGACGCGGCGTGGAACGGGTGGTGGGCCTACCGCAGAACATCCGGCCGACGCAGTGCCCAAAGATCTAGGCCGCGACGGGCTGGCCCCGGCCCCAGCGCCAGCCTGGCAGAACCGCCGCACCCAAGGCGCACAAACCGTACCTAATTGAACAGGTCGTTCTGGCTGCGCGGCGGCGCCATACCGAGGTGAGTCCAGGCCTTTTGCGCCAGCATCCGCCCGCGCGGAGTGCGTTGTATCAGACCCTGCTGCAAAAGATATGGCTCGATCACCTCCTCCAGCGCGTCGCGGCTTTCGCTGAGGGCTGCTGAAATCGTCTCAATCCCCACCGGGCCGCCGCCGTAGTTTTCAGCGATCAGCTTCAGATAGCGGCGGTCAGCGCCATCGAGCCCCAGCAGGTCCACCCCCAGCCGTGTCAAAGCCCCATCGGCCAGCTCCCGGGTGATGGTGCCATCGCCCTCCACAACCGCGAAGTCCACCACGCGGCGCAAGAGCCGCCCGGCGATCCTGGGGGTTCCCCTTGCGCGCCGCGCGATCTCGCGGGCGCCGGCATCATCTGCGGGCGCGCCCAGTTTGCGGGCATTGCGGCTGACGATCTCAAACAGTTCATCAATGGTATAGAACTGCAACCGGGTCGGGATGCCGAAACGGTCGCGCAGCGGTGTCGTCAGCAACCCCATCCGGGTCGTAGCCCCAACCAGCGTAAAGGGCTGCAGCTCAATCCGCACGGTGCGCGCCGCCGGACCTTCGCCGATGACAAGGTCCAGTTCAAAATCCTCCATCGCCGGATAGAGGACTTCCTCCACCGCCGGGTTCAACCGGTGGATTTCGTCGATGAACAGCACATCGCGGGCTTCTAGATTGGTCAGGATCGCAGCCAGATCACCGGCCTTGGCCAGCACCGGGCCAGAGGTCATGCGGAAATTCACCCCAAGCTCGCGCGCAACGATCTGGGCCAATGTGGTTTTGCCAAGCCCCGGAGGGCCATGGAACAGCGTGTGGTCCATCGCTTCGCCGCGGCGGCGGGCGGACTCAATGAAGACACGCAGGTTGGCGCGGGCTTCGGCCTGGCCGATGAACTCGCCAAGGCCCTGCGGGCGCAGGGCGCGGTCGTTTTCGGCGGCGCTGTCTTCCGGCAGTGGCGCGGGGCGCAGGGCGGGGTCGGCATCGATCATCTGCGATACTCCGCATGCACCAAATTTTCGGCTGAACCGCCTGGCCGAAAGGCCGACCAGCACCCGTCCCGCCCCGACTGGGCAGGCGCCGCCCTAACCGAACTCATGCAGTTCTTTGCAGACATGCTGTTATCCCTTCGGCGCCAAAAGGCGCAGTGCGGCGCGGATCAGCTCTGCTTCATCCGCATCCGGGTAGGTGGCGGCAGCCTCCGCCACCGCGGCAGCGGCATCCGAAGGTCCATAGCCGAGGTTGCCCAGGGCCGACAGGGCCCCGGCAGAGGCAGCAGCTGCGCCGCTTGGCTTTTTGGGCGGCGCCCTGCGGGCCGGCTTGGCAGCGGCTCCGGGGTCGGCGTCATCGACCACCTCCAGCCCCGGGCCGTCCATGGCATCAACCACCGTGCCGCCCATCGCCATTACGCCCGGCGCCTTGTCCTTGAGGTCCAGTACGATACGCTGCGCGGTCTTGGGGCCAACGCCCTTGGCCGCCTTGACCGTCGCCCAGTCGCCCAATGCAATTGCGCGGCTCACCCCGTCCGGCCCCAATGCGCCGAGGATGGCCAGCGAGACCTTGGCGCCGACGCCTTGCACGGAGGTCAGCAGCCGGTGCCATTCCTTTTCCACCAGCGAGGTAAAGCCGTAAAGCTGCATCAGGTCTTCGCGCACCACCATATCGGTATAAAGCGCAATGGCCTCCCCCACACCCGGCAACGCTGCCATGGTGCGGTCGGAGCAATAGACGATATAGCCGACGCCGCGCACATCGATCAGCACATGGTCCTGCGCCCGGTAGTCGAGCCGTCCTGTCAGCTTGCCGATCATGCGCGTTTCTCCCTTAGTTGGCGCTGCTGGGTGCCGCCGTAATAAGCATGGCAGATGGCAATCGCCAGCGCGTCCGCAGCATCGGCATTTTTGGGCGCGCAACCCGGCAGCTGCAGCTTGACCATATGCATCACCTGCTCCTTCTCGGCATGGCCGACGCCCACCACGGTTTTCTTGACCCGGTTCGGGGCGTATTCGCCGACCGGCAGCCCGGCCTTGGCCAATGTCAGAAGCGCCACGCCGCGTGCCTGACCAAGCTTCAGCGTGCCGGCGCCGTCCTTGTTCACAAACGTCTGTTCGATCGCCGCCTGATCCGGCGCAAAGGCTTCGATGATCTCGGATACCTGATTGTGCAGCGACAGCAGCCGCTCGCCCAGATCGTCGCCATCGGACGTGCAAACACCATTGGCAACATGGCTGAGTCGGGAGCCATGCGATTCGATCACGCCCCATCCAAGGTTCCGCAACCCCGGATCAATTCCCAAAATCCGCATGACCTGCCTGTCCTTGCCCACGTCCGGCGCTCTTGCCGGGCATTATTTTGCCCCAGCACTAGCACAAAACGCGAACATGTCCAATTGCTTTCACAACCGATTGTTTCCGAATGCCATGCAATTACAGCCTGGAAACGACCCCTTACCCAAGCGACAACGACATTTCTGGCCCGGAACCTGGCACAGCCGCGAACCCCTTGTTTCTATGGCTCGAAGCTATGCACACAGCGCATATGACACATGCATTTTCATGCCTTGCTGTGCGGATTTTTCATCACTAGATGCCGGCCATCGCAATGACGCGAACGACTGCCAACACCTAATCAGAGGACACGGATATGGCCGCATTTGACACCACCCGCACCACCTATGGTACCACCGGCCTGTTTGGCCGTTTCGGCGCTCTGCTCGCCACCGCAGCCGGCACATTTGCCGCCTGGAACGACGCCCGCGCGACCCGCAACGCGCTGAACATCCTGTCCGACCGCGAGCTGGCCGACATCGGCATGTGCCGCGGCGACATCGAAGGCGTCGCCACCGGTAAAACCGTCCTCTGAGACACTGCCTGTTTCTGCCCCTTCCTCCTCCCTTGGGGCAAACAGGAAACGCCGCGGTCCAGCTATGGCCGCGGCGTTTTTTGTTCCCTGCACAACAGGCTCGCCGCAAACGCAAAGAAGGCCGCTCTCCCGGGGACAGCAGCCTTCTTGGTTTGTTACCGGAAAGTCTCTGTGCTCAGCGCAGCACCGGACCGATTTTCTGAGCAATGTATACGGACACAGGGTCTGCCTGCATGATAAAGGCCCCTGAGCGTTCAAGAACGCTGCCCTGGGTAAGCCTTGCGACCCGCTCATCATAGCTGGCAAAACCCAGCGCCGCCATCAGGAACCCCTTGAACAGCAGGAATGCCCCGGCAAAGAGCACCAAGGATCGGGCCGAAATCCGGGATTGCACCCGGCGCGGCTGAAGGATCAACAGCCCGTCCGGCCGCATCTCTGCTGAAAAGCCTTCGCACATGGCGTTATGCTTGCGGTTGATATGCTTCAAACGCGATTTGAACGTATCACGATGTTCGCCCATCACTAGTCTCCGAACTGGCCCCCACCAGCGGATGGCCAATCATTGGCTAAAAATGGGGCGAAAATGGGGCAAGCTCCTCAAATTCGCCGCAAACTTAGTTCAATCAGCTCTCTTTGCGGAGAAGTAACGTTGTCCATTCACCAATTTCGTCCCGGCGCACCGGATTGGCGCCGTGCTGTGCATAAACGCTGACCACATCATCGGCCTGTTCGTTCAGAATTCCAGAGAGAATCGCATAACCGCCGGCTCGCAGATTCGCCGTCAGCTCCGGCGCCAGAGCGACCAGCGGCCCTTTCAGGATATTGGCAAAGATCAGGTCAAAGGGCGCCTGCGCCTGCAGCTGCGGGTTGTCGAAACCGGCGGCTTCCAGACAGGTGACCTGGCCTTCCATGCCATTGGCCTTGAGATTGGCCTCGGCCACTTCAACCGCCACTTCGTCAATGTCGCTGGCCAGGATAGTGCCGTCCCAGACCCGGGCCGCAGCCATCGCCAGAACCGCCGTGCCGCAGCCGATGTCCGCCACTTTTTCACCCTGAACCCCCTGATCCAGCAGATGATCCAGCGCCTTGAGGCAGCCCAGCGTGGTGCCGTGGTGGCCAGTGCCAAAAGCCATCGCGGCCTCGATCAGCAGCGGTATTTTGCCTGCGGGCAGCTTGTCGGCGTCATGGGAGCCATAGACGAAGAAACGGCCCGCCTCGACCGGCGCCAGTTCGCGGCGCACATGGGCGACCCAATCAGTTTCCGGAACTTCTGAGACCACAAAAGGCTTGGCACCATGCATTGCCGCCAGAAGAGCCAGACCGGCCTCGTCCGGGCTTTCGGTGAAATAGCCGCCAACTTCCCACAGGCCGGACCCATCCTCCATCTCGAACACGCCGATGCCTGTCGGTTCCGGCATCAGGCGTTCCATAGCCTCACCCAGCGCCTCGGCCTGGGGTTTTCCGGTGAGCGTGGTAAGGGCGGTGAAAGTGGGCATGGCGTCGCTCCTGAAACTGTTGCAAAGCGCCTAGGCTGCCACGCCGTCCACGTCAAGCGCCCGCCTGGCTTCACGCCACAAAGCGGCCGCACTCACTGCGCGCACGGGCGCCCCGCCTCATAGCGAGGCAAAAGGGTCATTCCGCAGGCGCAGGTCGCGCGAATTTGCTAAAGACAGTCTCGTTCCCCGGCTCTGGATGGCGCGGGATCAGCAGCGACAACCCGAGCGACACCAGCGCCATCATCGCCGCCAATGCAAAGACCAGACCCGGCTCATATACCCAGAGAAGGCCCAGCATCACCGGCAGGAAAACAGCGGCAATATGGTTGATAGTAAAGGCCACGGCCGCCGTAGGAGCAATATCACCGGGGTCGGCGATCTTCTGGAAATAGGTCTTGAGCGCCAATGCCAGAGCAAACAGCACATTATCGATCACATATAGCACCGCTGCGATCACCACGCCCCAGCCGAACCAGTAGATGCCGCCGTAGGCCGCAAAAACGATAGCCAGGCCTGCATATTCAAAGATCAGCGTGCGGCGTTCGCCGAACATCGCCACGGCCTTGCCCAGCAACGGTGCGGCAGTCATGTTGATCACCAGATTGACCAGGTAGAGCCCTGTCAGCTCATGCACCTCAAAGCCGAATTTCTCGACCATCATGAAGCCCGCGAAAACCACAAAGATCTGCCGCCGGGCGCCTGCCATGAACTGCAGCGCATAATAGAGCCAGTAGCGTTTGCGCAGGATCAGTTTCTTTGTCTGCGGATGCGGGGCATCGAACTGCGGATAGGCCAGAAGTGCGAACAGCGCGATGGCGGCGGTCAGCCCACCTGCGGCCAGAAACACGGTGTTGTAGCCGAGGCCCAGACTCTCCCAGGTCAGCACGATCAGCCCGTAGACCACCAGGGTTGCCGCCGATCCTGCCGCAACTAGCCAACCCAGCGTCTGCGGCGCACGGTCCTTGGGCAGCCACTGCAGCTGCAGCGACTGGTTCACCGTCTCGTAGTAGTGAAAGCCGATCGAGCTGAGCAGCGTCACCATCAGGAGCCCGCCCAGCGACGGGAACCAGGCGGTGACAGCAGTGGCCACACCCAGCATCACCAGCGATACCAGCCCCAGCACCTGTTCGCGCACGAACAGGATCACTGCAATCACGCCGACCGCCAGAAAGCCCGGTATCTCCCGGACGGTGTGCAGAAGGCCGATGTCGGCGCCATCAAAACTAGCCGCTTCAATCACAAAATTGTTGAGCAGCGCGCTCCAGGTGTTGAAGGCAATCGGCATCGCCAGCGCCATCAGGAAAAGAAGCGTCACGGGACGGCGCCAGAACGGAAGGCTCTGAGCCGCAGAAAGGGGCACGGGTTTGAACATAGGTTAGGGTTTACGCCTGTTCAGCCGGTCTGGCGAGGGGGAAAACCACCTGCACATCAAGCTCCGCACCAGCGCGCAAAACCCCGCCAAACGAGGCTCCACCCTGCACTCCGGGATGTTTGCGATGAGAATTACACGGGATCCGCTCTTCATCTGGCTAGGTGTTCAGTCCCGGCATCTGGTGGATCGGATCGATGATGAAACGATCTGGCTCTGAAGTCCAGATTTTGCAGATGTATTCGTAGGGCGTGAGGCCGCTGAGAGTTTTGAGTCTGCGGGCAAAGTTGTAGGCAGCCATGAAGTCGCCGAGATGTGTTCGTAACTGATCGTGGCTTTCGTAGTGGTATCGCTTCACTGTCGCCTCTTTGATCGTGCGGTTCATCCGCTCGACTTGGCCATTGGTCCACGGATGGTTCGGTTTGGTCAGGCGATGCTCGATCCCGTTGGCCTCACAGATCATGTCGAAGCGCATCTGCCGGGAGTATACTCTGTTCCGGTTTCGTGGCTGTTCGGCGAACTGGATACCGTTATCGGTCAGGATCGTATGGATGCGATAAGGGACCGCCTTGAGCAAATGTTCGAGGAATTCCCAGGCGGTCTTGCGATCTGCCTTGTCGACGAGGTGGGTGACTGCAAACTTGCTGGTCCGGTCAATGCCAACGAAAAGATACAGCTTGCCCTCCGCAGTCTGCACCTCGGCAATATCGATATGAAAAAAGCCGATGGGGTAGCGCTTGAACCTCTGCCGCTTAGGCTTGTCGCCCCCGACATCCGGCAAGCGCGAGATGCCATGCCGCTGAAGGCACCGATGCAGCGCTGACCGCGTCAGATGCGGGATCGAGGGCTGGAGCGCATAGAGGCAATCATCCAACGGCAGTAGCGTATGCCGCCGAAATGCGACGATCATGGCCTCCTCGGCTTGACTGAGAATGGTTGAGCGAGGCTCTTTCGGCCCTGTTTTGCGATCCTCAACGGTCTCGCGCTTTCGCCACTTGGCAACAGTCTTCGGGTTGATCCCGAGTTCCTTGCTCAGCGCCGCGATCGAAGCTTGCGATCGCTGTATTGCTGCTCTGACAGCGTGCGTGGTCGTGGCGCTCCCGTGACGAACTTGTCCCATAGTGCTTCCTTCCATTCCAAAGAACAGATCGCACCATCAAACCATGGGATCAAACACC